>JAUQXU010000245.1 GCA_030837935.1 Candidatus Brocadia sp. | reverse complement strand
AAAGAGGTATATGTGGGTTATAATGCCACTAATTTTTGCGAAATAGACGATGGGATAGCCGAGCCGGCGTTAAAAGATTATCTTGAAACCAACAAAATATATCTAAAAGAGGGTCAAGCATGTGAGGTAAATTTGGGTGCTGTAGGGTGGCTAAGACACGTTTCAGAGAAATTAAACAAAGGATTTATCATAACCGTTGATTACGGTGATACAATAGATGGAATTTATCGTAGAAACGATACTGCAGGTACAGTAAGATGTTACTACAAGCATAACGTCAATCGGGATTACTACGAACGACTGGGCGAGCAGGACATTACTGCCCATGTGGATTTTACGAACCTGATGAATACAGGAAGGTCGTTGGGATTAAAGGTTACCGGTTTTACAAAGCAATCCCATTATTTAATTGCCTTGGGCATTCTGGAAAGATTAAATAATGCAAATAATGATATTGAGACGATATTAAAAGTGAAAAATCTCATCCATCCTGAGGGAATGGGAGAAATTTTCAAGGTATTAATTCAGCATAAAAATGTAGTAAATCCCCAGTTAACAGGTTTAAGACCGTTGCATTCAATAACAACGTAAATTATTCAAAAAATTATTAGAATAAAATAATAAATTTTTAATTTTTTCTCTCTCTGCGGTCAATCTTTTACAATATTTTTGGAAAGGGGGATGTATGAAAATGGGTCACTCATCGGAACCTGTCACCATTATGGAAGTACTCATGGAGGCAATTAAGAGGGAACAGGAATCATATGATTATTACTATCGGGCAGCTTTGCAAGCGGCAAAGCCTGCGACACGCAAAATGTTACTAAACCTGGCGGAGTGGGAAAAAGGTCACATAGACGAGCTAACCAACCATGTGATGGAACTCAAGGCCCAGATGGAGATCGACCGGGCCATTACGGGAGGCCTGTAAATACTTAATAATTCACCGCAGAGCGCGCAAAGGGCGCAGAGAAAATATTAGATCAAAAGATGAAAAATAAAAAGTCAAAGTGTAAAATGACAAATCAAAATTCAAAGAGATATTTTACATTTTGATATGTATTTTTAATTTTTTATCTTTGATTTTTGAAATTTCCAAACAGTAAATTTTGGTTTCCGTGGAGAAAAACGATGGATATTAAGCGAGAAGATTTACTGCAATTATATTATTATTTAAAATTAACACGAAGACTGGAAGATCGGGTTACATCGCTCTATCATCAGGGAAAGATATTGGGGGGGGCGTGGACGAGTAACGGTACGGAGGCCGTCTCTGTAGGCTACGGCTATGCCCTCGAAAAGGATGACATTGCAGCCCCTTATTTCAGAGATATGGGCGTTTTCTTAATCCGAGGGATTTCGGCAAAACGTATTATGGCTCAGTACATGGGCAAAAAGACTGGTGTTACCGGTGGCAAGGAGGGTAATGTCCACATTGGGGATTTGAACTTTGGTGTCTTTGCTTTCCCCAGCCATCTGGCAGATAATTATCCCGTGGGGACAGGTGCTGCCCTTGCCTTTAAAATGCGAGGTGAAAAGAGGGTCGTAGCTGCATGTACCGGAGATGGTGGGACGAGTCGCGGTGATTTCCACGAAGGAATGAATTTCGCTGGTGTAAGAAAATTACCCATTGTTTTTATCTGCAATAACAACCAGTATGCTTACACTACTCCGTTAAGATTACAGATGGCCATTAAAAATGTTGCTGAGCGTGCCCTGGCTTATGGCATACCCAGCAAGTTTGTTGACGGAAACAATATTGTGGAAGTTTATACGGCTGCAAAGGAGGCGTATGAGATTGCCAGAAATGGGGGTGGTCCTACCTTTATAGAATGCAAGACCATGAGGATGCATGGGCATTCAGAGCATGATAGCGCCAAATATGTCCCAAGAGAACTCCTGGAAGAATGGAAGAAAAAGGACCCTATTTTAAATATGGAAAAATATTTGATGGAAAACAATATTGTCAAAAAAGAAGAATTGGACGGTGTTGAGTCGCGGGTAAAGAAAGAAATCGAAGAGGCCGAGTCATTTGCAGAGGAAAGTCCGTATCCCAACCCGGAAGATGGTTTGAATGGCCTGTATGCAACCCCCATAGAAGAGGAGTAAAACGATATGAAAGAGGTCACCTATCTTGAGGCAATTAAAGAAGCGATGGATGAAGAAATGGCGCGTGATTCCAACGTGTTTATCTTAGGTGAAGATGTTGGGGTTTATGGTGGTGCGTTTCGTGTAACTGAAGGGTTTTATGAAAAATATGGGGAATGGCGTGTCTTAGATACACCGTTATCAGAATCCGGTTTTACCGGTGCCGCCATTGGTGCGGCACTTGTGGGTATGCGGCCCATCGTGGAGATGCAATTTGCCGATTTTATCTCGTGTGCCTTCGATCAATTAGTAAGTGTTGCGGCAAAGAATCATTATCGATGGGGGGCAGCTACACCCATTGTCGTACGGGCACCCTATGGTGGAAATATACATGGAGGACCTTTCCACTCACAGTGTATTGAGGGATTCTTTTTTAATGTGCCAGGACTAAAAATCGTCGCACCTTCCACGGTGTACGATGCTAAAGGGTTACTAAAGGCTGCCATTCGTGATAATGACCCGGTTATTTATTGTGAACATAAATATCTCTATAGGCGCATTAAAGATTCCATTCCTGAAGAAGATTATACTGTGCTTATAGGAAAGGCGAGAATTGCACTCGAAGGCAAGGACGTATCGATTATCACGTACGGGGCAATGGTTCATACTGCCCTTGAGGCAGCGCGTATGCTTAAAGAAAACGGAGTTTCTTGTGAAATTATTGACCTGAGAACGATCTTACCATTGGACAAAAAATCAATTCTTAATACGGTAAAGAAGACAAACAAGGTCGTTATATTACATGAACAGACGAAAACGGGCGGTGTTGGTGCCGAGGTCTCTGCCTTAATTAGTGAATATTGTTTTGATTATCTGGATGGGCCTATTATTCGCGTTGCTGCCACGGATACCCCCGTACCATACAGTGCGCAGATGGAAGAAGCCTTTATTCCGCAGCCAAAAGATGTTATTTCTGCAGTAGAAAAACTAATGCGTTATTGATGAGGAGGTTTAATGTATGCCTGTTAACGTGATTATGCCACAAATGGGCGAGAGCGTAGCGGAAGGGACCATTACCCGGTGGCTCGTGCATGAAGGGGATCGGGTTGAAAAGGAACAACCCATCGTTGAAATCAGTACGGACAAGATCGATACCGAGGTACCATCACCAGTTTCGGGTGTTTTAAAAAAGATTTTGCACCCT
>JAUQXU010000244.1 GCA_030837935.1 Candidatus Brocadia sp. | reverse complement strand
TTTTGAAAAATTTCTTTTTTGAATACAATATTTCCACCAAAAGGAAATTCGTCTTTTCTCATAAATCTGGATTCATTTCCAAAGGGGGTTTCTCCTACTATATCCCCAAACTTTTCATTAAACCACGCCGGTGGGGTCTCTTGCGGCCATGCCGCTATTATTTTGCCTCCTAAACAAGCAATATCATGCGTTTTAAAAGACAAAATTATTTCCCATATATAATTTTTATCTGGGATAGTATCGTCATCTAAAAAGCAAATTAAGTCACCTGCTGCATATTTAACTCCGGTATTTCTGGCTATAGATAAACCTAATTTTTCCTGATAAACATATTTCATATGCTTAAATCTTCTCTGTAATGAATCTACAACTTGTTTCGTATCAGTAGTGCCTGAGCCATTATCGACTACGATAATTTCATAATTATCTTTTTCGATATTATCTTGTTTAATCAAGGCATCCAAACAACCCTTTAATAATGCGGCTCTATTTCTGGTACTTATAATAAATGAAATATTATAATTTATCATACCTAGTGCTCTTTTTTAGAAAATATTTATAATAACATTCCGATAGGCCTAAGATTATCCAAAAAGTCCAATATACGCCGACATAAGCTTGCCAAACCTCCGTGAGACTAACCACCATAAGAGAAATAGATATTGCTAAAGATGGCAATATGACTGTCATATTTTCAGGGCTCTTTAATGTGAATTTCTTAATTTTCATCAATAAACCAATCTGTTTGATACGTAACAGGAAATAAAAAAACAATCCTAAAAAGCCCGTTCCAAACAAAACTTCTATATAATCGTTATGAGAGGCAGCACCAATACCTAACTTTGCGGAAAAATAATCAAACCAGGTACCGCTACCTAATCCTATTATTGGGCTTTTAAAAGTTTCCCTAAGCATGTTTTTCCATACCCAAATTCGTGCATGAACAGAACTAATACCTTCGTAAACACTGGAATGTTTTGAATCATAGAGGTTGTCTGATAAATAAGCTGACCATGGGGTTGTAAAATATATCCCAAATCTTTGCATAACAAACGGTGATAGTGCGATACCCATCATAACTAGTAAAACCAACAAAAATAATAAAATTCGTTTCTTATTTGATAAATAACAATAGATAATAATTGAAAAAAAACATGCCACCCATCCAATCCTGGTATTCGAATATAAAAGATTCGCCAAGCCCAAAATAAATAAAACAAAGAAAAATACCTTCTTTCCCATAAAATCATTCACAGAAGTTAATCTTGCAAAAAGGAAAGGTAATAAAATTGCTAAATATTGAGAGTAAGATTGGCCATTTTTAAAAGTTCCAGTGACCCTCATATCTAAAGTAAAATGAAATTTATTAACAAATACTATTTGATATAAACCAACAAAAATAGGAATTATGCAGAGGAAAAGGAAAAACTTAAACATTTTATCCATGCTTTTTTTATCTGTAATTAACTGTGATATCAGAAGATATAAACAATAACCTGTAGATATTCTTATGCCACTCTTGATTGTTAAAACACGATCACTCGAAACCGCCAATGAAAATATAACGATAAGAAAATACAATAAAAAGGGTTTTGTTATTAATGAATTAAAAGGTTTTACTTCACCTTTAAAGATGTATAAAAGGGTAAACGCAACAATATATATATTTATAGCGCCATTAAAATTTAACATCCCACTTTGTCCAGAAGCTAGGCTTATTTGTTGAAGTGTAGTTTCAATACAAACTGTAAATAGTACTAGAATAAACAGTACTATTTTATAATTTTGTATTGATACAAGCATTAAAGCGGAGAGAAATAACAAACCAAAAGAAATTTTTAGATCATTAAACAGAGACATACAAACTATGATGGAAAAACCAATAGTTAATAAAAGTTTCACTATTGGAAACTCTCTGTAAACTGTAGAAATTACTTTATTCATACTTATCTTAGATATTCTGTAATTAATAAAACAAAAATTATGGGTTTTTAATATTAAGAAAATGGGCTATTTACTTGAGTGTTGTACTAAAATCGTAACGACCGGAATAACAACAAGACAAAAAATCTCAAAGTTCTACAACAGTCAACTAAATATTTCAATTTAAGGAATATTGGTTACTAATTTTATAATACCCTTAGTAAAACCTTTAAGCTGCTTATATTTCTCTTCATTAAAATTACATAAATATTCTATAAAAGAAATCGTTAACAGACCTGATAATGAGTAGAGAAACAAAAAATCAGATATCATTGTTTTTTTCATGTTTTTTTTGTAAAAATAATAGCTGTTTTTTATCTCCATCATTTTTTGTTCTTTAACATCCATACGATTTGATTTACTGTAATTATGATACAGTTTAGCCTCCGGAATCATTTTTAAAAGTGTTTTGCCTGATATTCTATAAGAAATATCAACATCTTCTCGGTAACTATAGCCGGTAAACCATTCATCAAACTTATCATCCTTTAAAAATTCTTTTCTAAAATTCATGTTACAACCCGAGAACATTTCCACCTGCATAGGACTATCAATTTCTCTTTCAGCTATAGGCCATCCAAAACCTGACTTTGTTATTTTACCATCAAAATTATTAATTAAAAACAATTTTAACAATCCTTTTCGAAGTTTCCACTTCCAACCCTGCAATTTATTTTCAACAATTACATTTCCACCAATTCCGCCTATTCTTTTGTCATTATCAAAGTAAGAAAGCACCTTTTCGTAATAATCACGAAACAAAACAACATCATCATCTAAGAAACTAATAACTTGTCCCTTGGCGACATCTATCCCTTTATTCCTTGCAGCTGCCGAATTTTTTTTTGTCTGGTACATATATATAAAGTTTATATTATTAGATTTAGTTAATTCGTAATTGCTACAACTTTCTATGTATTTTTTTGTGTCGTCACTATCACTCTGATCAATGACTATTACTTCAACAGGCAATATAGTTTGCTTCAAAATTGAATCAATGAGACTCGCTAAGTCCTTTTGCCGATTACACGTTGGAACAATGATGGAATAATTCATGCTTGTCTTTTCGGTATTGAATAAGTCCCTTGAAATATCCCAACGCTGAAACCCTTGAGAGATATAAAAAGTATACCCTTTTAGTCCTGAGCAAGAAGAAGGCAGAAAAAAGGATGACTTTTTCTACATTCCTCCGAAACATTTTTCCATAGAGAATTAATTTGTTGTTCAGTTCATTTATTGTTTGGAATTTATTATCATATTTCGCATTCAGCAAACAAGCACCATATATATGTCTTTTGCTTTGCAGGTATAATCCTGTAGGGCTTGTTCTATGATGATGATAAACACTGCAATCAGTTGCATAAATTAATTTCATCTTGCCATGAATTTGCATCCTCCATGCGAAATCAACGTCCCCGCCGGAAATCCAATGAGTTTCAAAAAGACCTATTTTGTCGAATACACTTTTTTTATAAATTACATTTGCAGTTACGGCGAAGGGATAATAGGGATGACTGAAATATTTTGATTGGTCCAAAGCTTTTGTTAATAATTGATATTCTTCTACCAATGTATTTGGTTCTCCACCCAGAATCTCACCAGCAACACCTCCCACATCTTCTCCCGCCAAATACTTTATTGAATTACATAACCATTGTTTATCTACTATACAGTCAGAGTCAGTAAATGCTAATACTTCTCCAGTGGCATTTTTAACCCCTAAATTTCTTGCCGCGTAAGAACCCTTAACGTCTTTTTCTGTTAATAATTTAACCGGAAATGCTTTAATAATTTGCATAGAATTATCTGTAGAACCATTATCCACGATAATAATCTCTACTTTATCTTTAGGGTAATTAAGATCCAGTAAAGACTGTATGCAATCAGAGAGCTTGGAAGCATCATTATAATTCGGCACAATTATTGAGATTTTAGGTATCATTCATTAACCCTTTTTAGAACAAATATTTTGTTATCTACGTATTCCCATTAGCAAAGAATCGTTCTGTATTACCGATATTTTCTATAATTTCCAGTTAGTTTAACGAGCTTGATACCTTTGTCAGATATATTCTATATACCTCTTCAATTCCCTCTTGCAACCCAATATTGGCTTTCCATCCTAAATTATTTATCTTCCTACCATCAAGCAACTTTCTGGGTGTTCCATCCGGCTTTGACGTATTCCAATGTATCCTACCTTTATATTTCACGATATCCTTAACCAAATAGGCTAAATCATCGATCTTAATTTCTTTCCCGGTTCCAATATTCACAAACTCACCGATATCTTTTGCATTATATTTTTGCATTAAAAATATGCAGGCATCAGCCAAATCATCTACATGGAGAAATTCCCGATAAGGGGAGCCGCTTCCCCAAAGAATAATTTTATCCGGATAAATGCCAAATTTAATTAAATAATCGGTTATTTGCTGTGCGTTATTCATTGATATTCCTTGTATATTTTTTGCTAGATTATTCCTCTGGAAGGATAAATCTTTGCTAATATCTTCATGCCGTTCTTCTGATAATAACTTGGCTAAATGGAACTTACGGATAAGGGCGGGCAACACATGCGATGTCTCTAAATCAAAGTTGTCATTTGGACCATAGAGGTTCGCAGGCATTACGGAGACAAAGTTTGTTCCATACTGTTCGTTAAAATATCTGCAAAGCTTTATTGCAGATATTTTTGCTATAGCATAAGGCTCGTTGGTAGGCTCCAGGCTTCCCGTAAGCAAGTATTCCTCAGTCATTGGTTGAGGGGCAAATTTTGGGTATATACATGATGAACCTAGATTTAACAACTTTTTAACACCATATTTATAGCTTGAGTGAATCACATTTGCGGCGATCATAATATTTTTATATATAAACTCTGCCTTGTAAGTGCTGTTAGCCAATATTCCACCAACCCGAGCTGCGGCCAAAAAAACGAATTCCGGCTTTTCCTCTTTGAAAAATGCCTCGACCTCAGACTGTCTTATTAAGTCCAGTTCCTTATGGGTTCTTACAACGAGATTTTTATAACCTGAATCTTGAAGTTTGCACACAATAGCCGAACCTACCAAACCGCTATGTCCGGCCACGTAGATTTTAGTGCTCTGGTTCATGGCTATTAGGCAGTTTGTTGTCATTCATGGTTATTTATTGTTATTCTTAAATCGAGATTTAACTGATGAAATAAAATTAATAATCAAAATGCATTTAGGCGCCTTTAAGAACAACTATAAATAACCTCAAATACACAACAACTAACACCCCTCTCTTATCTTCTCATAAAATGAAAAATCGTGGTCTGTATATTCAAATCCTTTTTTCTTTGAAATTTCTTTTCCTTCTCCACGAGGATTAAGTCCCATAAGCTGCATATCATAATCAACCATGATTTTTATCAGCTCATCAAAAGTAGTCCTTGGCTGCCACTTAAGTTTCTGTTTTGCCTTTGTTATATCTGACTTAAGATGCTCAACTTCAGTCGGGCGAAAATATTTAGGATCGACTTCTATCAATACATCCCCTGCTTTAAGATTGTTTTTCCACCTTTTATCGATATTTTTGATGAACCCTTTCTCTTGTATTCCTTCCCCTTTCCATTCTATTTCTATACCTGCATATTTGTATGCTTTTTCTGCAAATTCTCTTACAGAGTAACTCTCTCCAGTACCTATCACATAATCATCTGGTTCATCTTGCTGTGCCATAAGCCACATCGCCTCCACATACTCAGGAGCAAAACCCCAATCTCTTTTTGCATTCAAATTTCCGAGAAATATTTTTTTCTGCTTGCCGGCAAGGATATTGGCAATCGCTCTTGTAATTTTTCTTGTCACAAATGTCTCTCCTCTCCGGGGACTCTCATGATTAAAAAGTATTCCATTACAAGCAAAAAGCCCATAGCCCTCTCTATAGTTAACTGTCATCCAGTAGGCATAAAGTTTTGCTATAGCGTAAGGACTTCTGGGATAAAAAGGGGTTTTCTCATTTTGAGGAGGGGAAGACGCTCCAAACATTTCCGAAGATGATGCCTGATAGAATCTGGTTTTTATACCACTCCTTCTTATAGCCTCCAAAATGCGTGTAGTCCCTAAACCAGTTATGTTTCCGGTAAATTCAGGCATATCAAAAGAAACCTTTACATGGGTTTGTGCCCCCAGATGATATATCTCATCTGGTTTTATGTTCCATATGATTTCAGTTATAAGACCAGGGTCTGAAAGATCTCCGTAATGAAGAAAAAGTTTTACATTAGGGATATGTGGGTCGACATAAATATGATCTATTCGATGGGTATTAAATGTCGATGCCCTTCTTATAATCCCATGCACTTCGTAACCTTTAAAAAGTAAGAACTCTGCCAGGTACGAACCATCCTGTCCAGTAATTCCGGTTACTAGCGCCTTTTTCACGATTTTTTCCCTATTAAATATTTTGGTTACGAGAACAGACTCATTACACACCCTTTTATCCCATCTTTTTAGAGGGTAAAATACCACTATCTCCTCTTTATCACTCGACTGAGCGCGTTCTGCTGAACTCTCACGCCGAAGTCAAAAGGGCAAGGGGGGAGTGTTAATAAATACAATTGTCTATACCTCACAAAACCAGCACAACCAGAAAGTCTGAATTTCCTAACATTTAATTTAAACATCGGACATTATTGCTTTTGGGTAGCACTGTTTTTGGAGTTTATATTCTATCATAAATATCTTCACATCTTACAATATCGTCTTCGCCCATGTACTCTCCATTCTGGACCTCAATTATCTCTAATGGCACTTTACCAGGGTTTTCAAGTCTGTGCAAAGTTGACTTCGGAACATACGCAGATTCGTTTTCATGGATAAACATCGCTTTATCACCTATGGTCACCTTTGCACTTCCTTTTATTACTACCCAGTGTTCGGACCGGTGATAATGCATTTGGAGACTTAGTTTTTCATTCGGATTCACTACTATCCGTTTTATTTTGTACCGTGGCCCTTTCTCAAGAATTGTATAGCTTCCCCACGGTCTGTAAGTAATAACATGTTCGTCTGCTTCAATTCGCGCATCTTCCTTCAGTTTATTTACTATAGCTTTTACCCTTTGAGCCTCTCCCTTTTTTGCAATCAGTATGGCATCATCAGTTTCAACGACTAGACAATTCTCTAACCCTATTGTTGCTATGTGCCTTTTATTACCAAGGATAAGGGTACCCCTTGTGTTTATTGTCAGGACATCGCCTTTTATTACATTATCGTTTTCATCCTTATCCAGAACATCATATAAAGAATCCCATGAGCCTATGTCGTTCCAGTACAGATCAAAAGGTAGCATTACCACCCTGTCTGATTTTTCCATAACTGCATAATCTATGGAGATGTTTGGCATCTGATCGAAACCGGATAACATATCTTCAAAACTCAAATCCATCATTCCCCCTATTTCTGGTGCATAGCGGTTCATCTCCTCAATTATCGTTCCTATGCAAAAAGCAAACATACCGGAGTTCCAGAAATAAGTCCCCTCTTTTATATACTGTTTTGCAGTTTCATTATCAGGTTTCTCCGTAAAGTCCTCTGCTTTAAAATAATTCTTACCACCGTCTGTTGATTGCAGACTACCGGATCTGATGTATCCATAGCCGGTTTCAGGTTTATCGGGTTTTACGCCAAAGGTTACTATAGAACCTTTTCTGGCTATTTCCTCTGCAAGTCTCATATATTCTGCGAATCTACCAGCTGGTCTTATTATATGGTCTGAAGGCGATAAGAATACAACTTCGTCTTTTTTACAGCCAAGCTTTTCCATACAATATTTAACTCCAAGCGCAATGGCAGGTGCTGTATTTCTGCATGCAGGTTCGAGAATTATATGGCTGTTTGTTGCTTGCTGATTGAACAGAGGTAAAGAATTTACATCTGATAAGACATGGAATTTATAGGTATTATTTGTTAATACAATAATATCTTCAGCAGAGACTACATTTAAAAGTCTCTCTACCGTCTGTTGTAAAAGAGATTTATCTCCGTTTAGTTTCAGGAATTGTTTTGGATAGTTTTTTCTGGACAATGGCCAGAGCCTTTCACCACTACCCCCTGCAAGGATTATTGCCTTCACACCAATGCACTCCGACTCTTTTCATCAAAGAACTTATTATCAAGAATCTATATAACTTACACTCAAGTCAGGTATACAGGCCAAATATGATCTTTGGGAAGAAAACATATCCAACCTTCTTACTTGCGTCACGATTCAGAATCTGTCCAGCAGGAAACCTTTAAACTATAATCTTTCATAAATCATCTTTGGAATCGCATACGTGCGATTTTTCAAAATAACACCAAGCAGGTTGGCTTTTTTATGCTTCAAAGGTGCAAGTAACGGCTTTATTGTATGGTGTCTGGTCTTTCCTTCATTCACAACCAGGATAATTCCGTCTAAATACGGGGAAAGGACACATGCATCTTTAAAACTCCTTAAGTTTGCATAATCAATAAAAACTAACTCGTACTTTTCTTTGGCAGCTTTGATTACATTGGCCATGCGGGTGGAATCTAAAAGGGGTGTTGGATTAAGTGAGGTATTACCAGCGGGTAATACTGTCAAATTAGGACCTAAATCTTGAGCCGCCTTTTCCCATGAGATTTTACCTTCAAGTACATTTGCAAGACCTGTGTTATCAGAAATGTTAAAGACTTTGTGTATTGCTGGCGCCTTTAAGTTCGCATCAATAACCATCACCTTATGGCCTGCTTTGTTAGATAAGAAATTGACGAGATTGGCAGTAATGGTGGTAGAACCTTCTAAAGGCAAAGCAGCGGTTACCAAAATAGACTTTAGATTTTTATCTTTCATCAAGAGATATATCTGATCAGAAAGGTTCTGATAGGGAGGAATGAAGGCAGACATTCGTTTTGAATCTGCAATCAATTTGTTATCTCTAAACCCTTTCTTTGGAATAGAGCCTAAAAGTGGTAAGTTGAGAAAAGTTTCTACATCCTGTGGCGACTTAAAGGTCTGGTCGATATATTCAAATCCAAAGGCAAGTATAACCCCTAAAAAAAGACTCATGCCAATGGCAAGCAGCAGAATGAGACGTTTACTCTTTCCTGTCGGTACAATAGGTACTAGAGCCTGTTCAACAATCTTGACACTCGCCGGACCAATAGCCTCGATAGCGGGAAGTGTCCCACCCGTGAGGTTTTTGGTCATCTTATCTATACCATTTCCTAATTGCACTACAATCGGATGTTTTTCTCCATATTGCAGCTGGAATTCAGCCATTTGTTGTTCAAGGTCAAAAATAATATATGAGCGACTTACCACATTGGCAATCGTTGCAGCAGCGACAGGGCTAAAGTCCTTAACGCTTATCGTAAACAAATCAGAGCCTGCTATTGGCGCAACTTTTATCCTGCCTTTTAGACCTTCTACCGCCCATCGAAAAGAATCAGCCTGCCACGGTATTTCTTTCGCGACAGATGATCTTCCGCCAGTATTTTCGGTCTGAGAAAGAGTAGCGTCCTGCTCAGGTAAAAAACGCTCTAGCTCTGATGCCTTTTTCAACATCTCATTCATCTTTTGTCTTAAATCTATTGCCCATGCTCTAAGCGGAGAACAAAAATTCTTCTCATAATCAGATGGACGTTCGTCGAGTTTAAGTACCTTTACTGCACGTTCAATGACAGGGTTTGAAGTAACGATCTCGCTTTGGGTAGTAGATATTCCACCCCCTACCCCATACCCAAGACCCCTATAATAAGGAGATTCAACCTGTTTTTGCGCGGAGATAAGCAACTTAACCTTGGACTCATATTTTGGCGTCTGAAGTTCCAGCCCAACAATCGCACTTAGTGTTACCGTTATAAATGTGGTTATAATAACGGCCTTATGTCTGAATATAGTTCTTATATAATCACGCAAGTTGCTTCCAGGAAAATTTAAATCCATATCTCCCCCTTAAAGAATTCCTTCCATCACTATTACTATATCTTCTGATTGTAAACCAATATCTTTACCAACTTCACCCTTTACAGCGCCTTTTATATCAACTTTGATATTTTCATATCCCACTTTACCAGGAACTGTTCTGAGTATCTTGACCCTGTCGGGAGAACCAAATTTCGCGAAGCCTCCGGCAACGGATATTGCTCTAAGGACGGTCATATTATCCACAAGGGTGTATTTGCCTGGTCTCATAACTTCACCATATACAAAGAAATCTTTGCTGCGTTCAACAACGACTATATCCTCGTCCTCGATGGGCATATCGCAGTTCATAGTACTTTCTGTCGTATTTTTAAGATCAATAGTTATTTCCTTGTATTCCTTTCCACCCTTCTGTTTACGTCTGAGTTTTACTTTGCCATAAAGACCATCGGCAGTAATGCCCCCAGCCGTTGAGATGGCTTTTAATACTGTCATATTGCTCTCAAGAATATATTTTCCAGGATTTTTAACCTCACCATATACAAAAAAGATTACGGCCTCATACCTCGTCAAGGTCACAGATACAACTGGATATTTTATATAACTACCGGAAAGCCTTTTTGATATTTCCTTTTCAATATCTGACAAACTCAAACCCTTAACATTAATGCTGCCAATATAAGGAAAAGATATTAAACCATCCGATGTTACGGGCGCTTTAGTCTTAAGTTCGTCATGACCGAGTACGTTTATGTCAATTACATCGCCCAAGCCGACTGTGTATTGCTGTTCGTTAGACTCATCAGCGCAGCATAATGATGATAATGTGATAAAAATACTGCATGATATGAGCAAAACTACAATAGCATTTCTGATCATCTTTGCCACCTTTTTTAATTTAAAAATTAAAAAAACGTGTAAATTACATTCTTTAAATATTAAGATTTCTTTGTTGTAATATCGGCAATTTTGACAATTATTTTATTCTTAAATTTAGTAGCTTTTTTAAAGTACGCTTGGGAAAAACTGCCAAAATCATTCTCAAAGATTACCATCCCACATTCAAAATAGAAAAATATTTGCGCGCATAGACAGTCTTTAAAACAGCGATACTGAGATAAAATTTATTTGCTCATATCCACCGCCTTTCTGAAAAAAAATACATCTATTAAAAAACTGGTAGAGATTTCGCCTTTTGATTCGCTATTAGCATGAATTTATTTGCCAAACTTTCATGCTTCTGTTTAGGAGGGACTAATTCAATCTTGCATGAAGATATTCGTGGTTGTACGTGATCTGCGTGTATGGTGAAATTTTTAGACCCGGCAAGTACACCTTTGAGGATAATATAACTCTCCTTGTAATTATAATTCAATTTATAAATGGATGATACTCTGTTGCAGCTATGCCAATCAAATCACTATAATTATTTTTCGTAATTATATAATCATCACAAGCTAAAAACAAGTGTTTTCTTTTGATATTGCGAATTTCACAGAAGCTGTGAAGGTCACAGTTTTTTTATTCGTATCCCGTGCGCTTTATAGTTTTTTTCTCCATTTTGAATTTTCACTATCCTTGTTTAGTGTTATTTCTCATCTTCCTCAATATCGCGTACAAGGTTATCGGTGGGAAGTGTGGAGATACGCGGATCATCAACCCTTTTCCAAATCCTCCTCCCGATGAACATACAAATACGGAATAATGAGTGATATGCCTTCATAAATAAGATAATCAGCTTTGTAAGGACAGCATAAGAGTTGTTTCGTGTCTATAACCAAAAACAAAAGGGGACGCTCATCTGTCTTATGAAAACAAAGATATTTTCGTATCGTATCATCATAAAATCCACCAATGAATAATACAAAGAGCCCCAATCCGTGCGCAGCTAACCGGATAGAGGACATGGCGTGTCCAATGTCGAGATAACAATATCGCAAGGCACGTGACTGATATTTCCATGCCTCCCGCCAATAATGGTATTTAATCCAATAATAACGGGTAGTATTTGAGAAGTACCACCGAGTATCTGCCACACGGCAGGAACTATGTCTCCAATAGCCCGTTGCTCTAATTGGTGAGCTTTAACAAAATAATGATAGGCACCTGGAGAAACATCTTTCACGTTATGCACATATACATGAGTCTCAGTTGGATGTAGGTCCCCGCTGCTAGGGTTGACCCTCAATGACCACGGTTCAACGCCTGGATAGGACTTCCATGCACTGATAGCCATTGAATAGTATAACCCAACTTCAATAAATTCGTCATAAAAAAGGTGGAAAAAGGGCAAAAATCAGGCAACAAAAAGTCGTAACCCATTGATATGGATAGATATTAAATTTGGGAATTTCAATGTAGTGCCTGAATAATATTATTATCGTTGACCTTGAGGTGCTTTCCCGGTATAATAACGTCATGTTTATCCGTGAAAAATC
>JAUQXU010000243.1 GCA_030837935.1 Candidatus Brocadia sp. | reverse complement strand
CTTGTCCCGATACTCAGTAACAGAGGTTGCCCCATGACGTTTGCTCAACCTTGACCCGTCTTCCCCAAGGATCATAGGAATATGGGCAAATTCTGGCATTTTAAATCCAAAGGCCTTGTAGAGGCCTATTTGTTTTGGGGTATTCGATATGTGGTCGTCTCCCCGGATAATGTGGGTAATCCCCATCTCGGCATCGTCCACGACACAGGCAAAATTATAAGTGGGAAAGCCGTCGGCCTTGAGTATAACGAAATCCTCAATAAGGGATGTATCAAAGGTAATGGTACCATGGATAAGGTCATTAATTTCCGTAACCCCATCCAGCATCTTAAAGCGAATCGCCTTACGCCCCTCGGCATCGGTATCGTAAAACGCCTTCCCTAGCTCAACCAATTTCTCTGCATGTTGCTTATAAACAGGTAATCGTTGGCTTTGGAAGTATGGCCCTTCATCCCAAACTAACCCCAACCATTTCATACTGTCGAGGATGGCCTGTGTAGCCTCTTTGGTGGAACGTTGCTGATCGGTATCTTCTATGCGTAAGAGAAAAACACCCTTATTATGCCGTGCAAAAAGCCAGTTAAAAAGCGCTGTCCGTGCCCCTCCTATATGGAGGTAACCCGTAGGACTCGGTGCAAAACGAACCTTAACGTTAGAACTCAAACCTTCTTCCTTAACTATAAAATTCAATGAAATTTATAAAACAATATGATAACGAATCTGGAATAAAAGTGTCAAGCGATTTATTAGTTAGTAATGGACGGTTGAGTAAGAACTGTTTGAGGCTTGTGTTTAAATATTTGTTTCTTTTCAAAAAAAGGATTTCTTATCATCTATCCTCTGAAAAGTCTTATCTGTTTTCAACACGTCTAATAATTGTTAACTCTTAAAAAGAATTAATGAATTTCTGGTGATACATTGGTGACGCTAACAAAGGGCAACATCACGTAAAAATATTGACCTTGCACGAATCTGGGGACACATTGGGGACGGTTTTTTGAGGGGGGTAAAAATACGAAGTATTTGATTTATAAGGATATAAAAAAAACGAGGCCGACGGGACTCGAACCCGCAACATCCAGATCGACAGTCTGGTACTCTAACCAATTGAGCTACGGCCCCAAAATATTGTAATTTTGAAGTCAGTGGTGGGCGATATAGGACTCGAACCTATGACCCCTTGCTTGTAAGGCAAGTGCTCTAGCCAATTGAGCTAATCGCCCATATAAGATTTTAAAGTATAGCATCTCATTTTTTGTGAGTCAATAGAATTCTAACGTTTCCACGTCATAGGTAAAAAGAGTAGGATTAAACTATAAATTTCCAATCTGCCCAAGAGCATACAGAAACTCAAGACCCACTTGCCGGCATAAGCCATATCACTATAGTTAGCCATAGGGCCTACCTTTGCCAGGCCGGGTCCACAGTTGGCCATACATGTTGCGACGGCTGAAAAGGCAGTAATTATGTCTGTATCCAACGCCATTAATGCTAAAGAACAAATTCCAAAGGACCCCAAATATACAACGAAGAATACAGAGCTCTCTGTAACAATTTCTTCACTTACCGACTCCCCGTTGATCTTTACATGTTTTACCATGCGTGGTCTTATTATCCGTGTCAATTCTCTCAGGCTCGATTTTAGCAGCAACAATATCCGAACACATTTTATGCCTCCGCCTGTTGAACCAGCGCATGCACCAATAAACATTAATAAAATCAAGAGAAACCTGCCGGCATTGGGCCATATATCAAAATCTGTGGAAATATAGCCTGTTCCTGTGCATACCGTGATTATCTGAAAAAAGGCGTATCGAAAAGAATTTCCCAAATCGTAATAACGGTTGTCCTTGACCCCACCGTTGAAGGATTCTGGTCGGCTGAGGTACAGAGTCATCGCTGCAAAAATAATTGCTGTCAAAATTAGACCAGCAAAAAATTTGAGTTCCGAATTATTAAGAACTTTCTTAAATTCTTTTTGAAAACATTTATAGTAAAGTGAGAAATTGCATCCGCAAATAAACATGAAGGCTGCAACAACAATTTCTATATAAAGGCTGTTATAAAATGCAATACTGGTATTTTTTGTAGAAAAACCGGCCGTAGACACAGTACTGAAGGTATGACATATCGCATCAAAAAAGGGCATGCCCCCACAGAAGAGGGCCAATATCATAGAGGCGGTAAGGATGAGATAGATGATCCATAGTAATTTTGCCGTCTCACCAATCCTGGGTTTTAACCTGTCGGCAGTGGGACCGCTGACCTCAGTGCTAAAAAGCTGATAGCCACTGATGCCCATCGCAGGCAACAAGGCAACGAAGATAACGATAATTCCCATGCCGCCTAACCAGCAAGTAAATGCCCTCCAAAAGAGGATGCTCTGGGGTAGTGCCTCAACATCTTTAAAAATAGATGCCCCTGTAGTGGTGAAACCGCTAGTTGTTTCGAAAACAGCGTCACAATACGTTGTACATATACCAGAAAACCAGAAAGGAAGCGCGCCTAGAAATATACACACGATCCAGCTAAATGTCACAATGGCAATGCTGTCCCGAATGCCGATTTCCGTCGGTTTTTTTCTAAAAATTACCTTGCTTGATCCACCTAAAATACCGGTGATTATAATAGTGTAAATGAATGCCCACATTGCGGCATCATCGTTATAATAACAGGCCACACCAAATGGAATAAGCAGGATTGCAGCCAGCATGAGTATCAGGCTGTTTACCGTATACAAGACAACAGGAATATTCATAATCTGTGTGGTTTATACATGGAAGAATTTATGTTCGGTCTTTCTTGCTGATGAAAAGGGATTGAACCTTTTCTATGGCATTGGGGAGGGCAAAGACGATGACTCTCTCGTCGGGGTTAATTATGGTATTGCCTGCCGGTATATGCATAGCGCCTTCGCGTACAATAGCGCCCAGGATTGAACCTTGAGGAAAGGGTATCTCGCGGAGGGGTTTACCCACAATCTTTGAGCCTTCTACGGCTACCAGCTCTATGGCCTCGGCCTCACTTTGCTGAAATTTTACTACGGAAAGTGTGTGCCCGCGCCGAATATACTGTAATATAGAACCCACCGTAATGAGACGGGGATTTATTACAATATCCATACCTAATGAATTGATAATGGGCACAAATGCCGGGTCTACCGTGAGCACGATTGCCTTCTTTGCGCCGAGTTTTTTGGCTAACAACGCCGACAGGATATTGGTCTGTTCGCTTTCGGATACAGCCACGAAAAAATCGGCGCTGTCAATGGATGATTCCTTCAGGAGGTCGATATCAAGTGCGTTCCCTTGAAGTATGATCGTTTTGTCAAGAGTCGTTGCGGCCTGTTGGGTTTTATCTCTATCGGGTTCAATTATGGTAACCCCAATCTTTTGATCTTCCAGTTTTTTTGCCAGCTCAATGCTTGCGCGATTTACACCATAGATAACGACCTTTTCAACCTCGTCTGCACGTCTGTTGACCATTGGCAGAAAATAAGGCAATGCCGCCTTTGCCACGAGCACAAAAATGTTGTCACTTGGCAGTATTTTGGTTTCGCCCGTCGGGATGACCATCTCCTCATTTCGCTGGATGGCAACGATGAGGAATGAATCTGTAGATTCAATTTCCTTTAATTCAGAGAGTTTTTTCCCTGCGAGTGGGGCATCGTCTGGCACGTTGAACCCCCTCAAAAGGATATCTCCTTCTGTGAAATCGGCTACATAGATTGCCCCCGGTGTTCCAATAATATTCAAAATAGAATTAACCGTGATTTTTTCCGGATTTACCACGTGATCTATGTGGAAGCCGTTTTGGTGTATGAATGGTTGGTCATCGTTAAACTCGGGGCTTCTTATCCTGGCAATTTTGGTTTTGACACCGTAATTGTGAGCAATCATACATGCCACCATATTGATCTCATCGCTGTTGGTAACCGCCAGCACCATATCGGTGTCTTTTATCTCCGCCGCTTCCAGGATCGTTGGTGAACTGGCGCTTCCCGATACAACACGGACGTCCAGTTTTTCACTAATCCGTTTTACGAGATCCTGGCTTTTTTCTACGACGGAGATGTCATGTCCCTCTTTTGATAATTGCATTGCCAGATTAAATCCAACGGCGCCTGCACCGACAATAAGTATTTTCATGAATATACGAATACCTCAAATATGGTTATTCTTTGTCCTGGGTACCGGATGTTACTTCCGACCCTAAATGCTGACTTATCCTGTTTGGATTGACTATGTCTTTTGAGCACTGGTCACGTAATGCCTCAAATTGCGGCTTAAATAACTCTCCACCCAAAGTGGGGTCATTACCTTTCAGACCGTCGATAAGACCCTGTACATCTTCATACTTTCCTTGTTCAGCCATGGTCTTAGCTATGTCCAAACGACCCTGCCAATATAATTGATTATTTTCCGGGCTTTCTTTGATCCAGGCAGAATACCATTCTAATGCACGGTCGTATTGTTTTATCTCTTTTAAGCATTGGATAAGTTCCATTTTTATGGTGTTGTCAGCCGGGGATTGTTTTACAACCTCTTCGTAAAGACCAAGTGCCTTTTGCCAATCTCGTAATGCAAACAGGGTTTTCGCTAACTTTGTCCGGGTTTGTAAGATCTTTTCCTGCAGTTCGGGCAGTTTCGAATATTCTGCAATTTGTCTCTCAAGGATGACTTCCGCCCTTTTGTAATCTTTGTTGGTATAAAACGAGGTTGACACGGTATCCATAGTATCAAAATTCATATTTTTAATATTAACCAGAGATTCTGCTGCTTGTTCTGCTACACGTTTGTCACTATCCTGAAGCGCTTTTATCAAAGACTCTATCGCCTGTTGATTCCCAATTTGTCCTAATGCCGTGACAGCTGATTCTCTCACCCGAGCACTGGTATCGGAGAGGAGCTTAATAAGAGAATCTACGCAGATAGGGTTTCCGATTTTGCCCAAACTATCGGCGGCATACCAACGCACTCGTTCCTGTTCGTCATTCAAGCCGGCAATCAGGGATTCCACAGCGCGGCTATCACGGAGCTTCCCAAGGGCTGCGGCCGTATTTTCCCGTATTATTGATTCTTTGTGAGCCATAAAAGCGATTAAGGGGTCGACTGCCATTGTATCTCCAATTTGTCCAAGCGCTTCAATCACGGCGGATACAATGGATAAATCGGTATTGCTGCTTAATGCTAAAATTAAAGCGTCTCCTGCCTCTCGTTTTTCTAATTTACCCAAAGCTTTAGCGGTCTTTTCCCTGACAGCGAGACTTTCATCGTTTAAGGCGTTAACGAGTGGCTTCACTGCCCTCTCATCACCAATCTCACCCAGCGCCTGAACTATTTCAATGCGAACCTCTTCTTCTTTATCAGAAATGGCATGAATCAACACATCGACAACAGATGGGTCTTTGATCTTTACTAATTCTTTTGCAGCAAATATTTTTACTTCCGGATAATCGCTCTTGATGGCCTCAATTAATGGTTTTGGATCCATTCTGTCAGGCCGGCT
>JAUQXU010000242.1 GCA_030837935.1 Candidatus Brocadia sp. | reverse complement strand
TGCAAAACAGGGACTGATTTCAGTAAAGGAGCTATGGGTTGCGATACATTATCCACAATGAACCGCCGGATGCGGAGCCGCATGTCCGGTGGTGTGGGGATTGGGAGGCGTTAATCTACGACCTCCCGATTACCCGATTTTCCTTATCTCTTTTTACTTTGTTCTGTGGAGGAAACAAGCATACGTCCTCAAAACTCTTTACATTGTTATGTCATTAGCAACCCTGCTCCAACTCCAGCGTTGTTATATGACAATTTTTCAACCGTATGCACATGGCAGTGAAAATACAGGACATCCCTTGATGGCAATGATTACCAATCTGCTGTGGATTTTCGGAGATTCTTTCTTATTAAGAACAAATATTGTGCCAACTACGTTACTCCTTTTTTTCTTCTTTGCTATTGGAATCTATCAGCTGGTTTGCATGCTCAAAAACAAACTGACGTGTAATGTTGTGGTATTTTTATGTTTTTTTTCATTTACCACGTGTGTAGCGATTCATATTTTGACACCGTACAGGGCGCTTCGATATCTGTATCCTGGTGCGATTTTATTGGTTCCTATAATAGCATATGGGTATGATGCCATTTTTCCTTCAAAAACACGAATAAAGACCTGGATTTTCAGGTATCTTGTCTTTGCAATGTTCCTTTTTAGCTTGCCGGGTATTTATGCCCAGGCGCTCTCTATGCAGGCATCGAGCAAGGCGGATTGGGCCTTTTTGTCTTATATTGCCAAGCAATATTCTTCAGGCAGGGACATTGTATTTATCCAAGACCAGGATTATGAACGGAGTATCTGGGCTAAATCAGAATTAAAAGGAGTTAATTTAACTGGCCAGCTTAGTTTGGGAAACCATGGACACATCTCAGAAGTTGAGAGAAACTTTGACTTCGGGCATATTAACCCCAATTCAATAGTTGTTGTTACCCCAGTTCTGTATCCGGATAAAAACAAATTAGATATCTCAGCACTCAAGGTCGATAAAAAGTTTGATTTTACAAGACAAGGAACACCGTATGTGCTCCTCTCATATATTCAAACTATTGTCAAAACCTGTAATCCATTTTTTCGATTCCTGGCAGAGGGCGGCTCGTCTCCTTTTCCCGGTCATTATTGGCAAACTTACGTACCCATTTTGGAGAATGTGAATTCCGGAATTCCTTATTTATCAATTGAATAGGTAATAATTGCAACAATGCCCGAGAAACAGTATCTAATACTGCTTGATATAGATGTAAGGAAAAGACATTATCACATTATCGAGTCTGGCAAGATTACAAAATTTGTTGTCCAACTGGAGGTAAAAACGGGTGGTGTATGGAAAGAAGTAATACGTTATGATTGCGTGCATGATTTTGCACACAAAGATTGTTATAATATTAAAGGGCAGTGCAGAAAGATAAATCTTTACCTCGATTATGGAGATGCATTAACTTTAGCAGATGATGATATCAATGAAAACTGGGAAATTTATAGGGAGAAGTTTTTAAGAGGAGATATCCCATGATAGACAAAAAGAGATTTGTAGAGAAAAACGGCATGCTTGTTAAGGAATTTGACAGATATGTTTTGGAGTACCCTGAATTTGCTAACAAGATACCCGACAATGCCCTTGTTGTTATGCAAATGGAAGGCGATGAGGAATTTAACAACTGGGCAAGAAAAACAGCACAAAGTATAGCCGAAAAAGATACACCCCTTGTGTATATAACGATCACTGAATTAAAACCGGTGCGCTCACGGATAGAGAAATTAAAGCTTGAATTAGTTGGTTGAAGCTTATTGCTTGTCAATCTGTTAGCTAGAGAACGGATATTCATGTTTCTGCATTTTCAGACGTAGTATGTGCAAGTCATAAAAGGAGGTCATAAATGACTGTTATGTCACCAAAATTGGGTGAAGTTCTGGTCAAAACAACACATTCAAAAGATATAAATGACGCGCTCAGTAAAATTTTCTCAGAATATTTGGAATTAAAGTTAGGGGCATTACAAGAGACAATTGATAGGTTCCAGAAGAAATGGGAGATGAGTTTTGAGGAATTCAAAAGACATTTCAAAGAAGGGACTCTGAAAGAAGATAGTTATTCCTTTAGTACAGAAAAAGATTACTGGCAATGGGAAGAGACTGAGACATTAAAAAAACACTATGAAGAGATTAAAAGACAGTGGATATAAGCCAATTTCTCCTTCTGTTGCTCGAAGGTCTTT
>JAUQXU010000241.1 GCA_030837935.1 Candidatus Brocadia sp. | reverse complement strand
GCAGAAATACCTCCTTCACTCTCATGTCAGGACACACTTGCTGACAGGGGATACAAATTCCAGACAGAGAAAGAACGACCTTGATCAAATCAAAACCGGGCAGATCGATCTGGTTGTTGGAACGCACGCCCTTATTGAAGAAACCGTCCAGTTCAATCAGTTAGGGCTTGTGGTAATAGACGAGCAACACAAATTTGGCGTAGTACAGCGCCTGAAGTTAAAAAAGAAAGGGCTTTGTCCCGATGTGCTTATCATGACAGCAACCCCGATTCCCCGCACACTTTCGCTTACCTTATTTGGCGATCTGGACATTTCGATGTTAGATGAAATGCCGCCTGGTCGCTCCCCTGTTAAAACTGTTTGGGTGACGCAAGACAGAGAAAAAGACGCCTATGACTTTATCAGTGGTGAAATCGCTAAGGGCAGGCAAGTTTTTATTGTCTATCCCCTTGTTGAAGAATCAGAGTCTTTTGATCTGAAATCGGCCGTCACAGAGGCAAAAAGGTTGCAATGCGATGTATTTCCAACCCGCAGGGTGGGCTTGCTTCATGGTAAAATGAAGTCCGCTGAAAAAGACAAGGTCATGATGGATTTCAAGGAAAAGAGGTATGACATACTGGTTTCTACCATAATTATTGAGGTAGGCATTGATATCCCCAATGCCTCAGTAATGGTTATCGTACACGCAGAACGGTTTGGACTTTCTCAACTCCATCAACTGCGTGGACGCATCGGGAGGGGAAGCGAACAGTCATATTGCCTGCTTTTTGGTAATCCTAACAGCTATGTATCAAGCGAACGGCTCAAGATTATGACCAGGACAAACGATGGATTTAAAATTGCAGAGATGGACTTCAGGTTAAGGGGACCGGGTGAATTCTTCGGTACGCGTCAACATGGATTACCGGAACTAAAGATCTGCGATCTCTTGAAAGATTTTCCCATACTCAAAAAAGCCCGCGATGATGCCTTTGCTCTCGTCTCTGAAGATCCGCAACTCACCATGAATTCACATTTCAAAATCAGACAACGGGTCTTGGAGACTTTTAAAGATAGATTTGAACTCATGAACATCTGAATTTGTAATTTTGAAACCAAAGGTATTTTTAAGAATAATTATTCATGCTGTGTGATGCATTCGGGTGTAGCAACGAAATACATTATTTACCCTGTTACTATGACGGTTCATTAATAAAATCTATGATAGATATATCAAGGTGTTTTGTTATTAATCTAAAATGTTTATCATGATGATATTTGTCGTAGCGACCTGAGAGGAATCAAGGATTTTGATTATTAGTTGTTGTAGGCTTTTATTTCCGGTTTTCTTAAAACCTTCTATCCATGCGGATGTATCAATGAGAATTCTATCTTTCATTACGCATCTTTCTTAAGTCTTTAAGGTCAAGATTAAATTCATCGTAACTCCCTATAAGGTTTTTAAGCTCCTCTCGCTTCTTTAATCTTAGATAGTCTTTCATTGCCGTAACTATAGCGTTTTTCTTTGATTTTGCGCCGGATTTTTCCATAACCTCTTTTAAAAGATCGCTATCTATGTCAATCGTTGTACGCATTTGGTACCTCCATATTTATATCAAAAACAGACAACTAAATGTGCAAACATTATATCATGGAAGGCGTAACATTTGCGCTAATACTAATTCGTCGTCAAACACTAAAATATAGACCTACGGAATCCAGTAAATATAAGGAAATTTAGCATATATATTTAATGCTTGATAGCGAATTAGTATAAATTTGACACTCTACTTAGAATTTTAATTTGTTGCGAATTTACAGGGACGCTATGCTTAATTTTACAGATTCCGTTTATCTTTTGAGGCCACTGATGGCCAGATTTCTGTCTGCGTAATGTTTGCACAAGGACATTTTTCAAGCCAAGCTATAAAACTGTCAATACCAGTTAATTATTTTTAAAACAAAGTTAATGATTAATCCCGGTGTCCCTGGAATCTCCAAAAGTAGTTCCTTGCTCTTTTCGGTAAGTCTTGAAGAAATGCTTGGAAATGCACTGTGTCTTTCAAAGGGAATTGCCCATGAAGAGAAGAAACTTCCCATATTTCCATTGACATGCAAACTGTAATAGGGATAATTTCATTTTTCAATGAACTTTAGCTAAAAATGTCAAATTTTTTTGATCACGATAGAGAGAGGAGAATGAGATGGAACGGATAGTGATAAGTCTTGTTATTATTACATTGGCGTTCGTGATTAAAGGCCAAGCCTCAGCAAATACGAACATCGTGGGGAATGCTGTTGACTACAGTTCCCAGGGCGTCGTGATGAAGGGTTACCTGGTCTATGACGAAGATATAAAAGGCAGGCGACCCGGGGTGCTGGTAGTTCATGAATGGTGGGGGCACAATGAATACGCCCGCAAGCGCGCACGGATGCTGGCGGAACTTGGCTACACAGCCCTGGCTGTGGACATGTACGGCGATGGCAGGCAGGCGATGCATCCTGATGAGGCAGGGAAGTTCTCATCAGAGATTATAAAGAACTTTGACACCGCTAAGGCACGGGTCCTTGCTGCGTTGGACTTTCTGAACGAGCAGCCTACCGTTGACTCCAACCGTATTGCTGCCATTGGGTATTGTTTCGGCGGAGGGATCGTGCTCAATATGGCGCGCCAGGGAGTAGACATCAAAGGCATTGCCAGCTTTCATGGAAGCCTGACTGCAATTAAGCCGGCGCAGGCCAGTGCTGTCAAGGCAAAGATATTGGTGCTCCATGGCGCTGATGATAAGTTCATTACGCAGGAACAGATTGCGGCATTCAAACAGGAGATGAAGACAGCCGGAGCCGATTATCAGTTTATCTCCTATCCGGGAGTCATCCACAGTTTTACGAATCCCGATGCGGATACCTACGCAAAAAAATTCAACCTGCCACTCGCTTATAATGCCGATGCTGACAGGAAATCGTGGGAGGAATTGAAAAAATTCTTCAATACAATTTTCAAGGAATAGGACACAGGATTCTGACACAGACCACTTTCATGCGTCAATGCATCATCGAACCAATCTTTGGACATCTAAACTACTACGCCAGACTCCTGCCCATAAGGCACCAGTTCATAATCCATGCTCCCCAGTCCAATCTCCTGAGCATAAGAAATCTGAATGGTGTAATCAATGTTAGGCCAGGCGTCTTTGAAGAAATCCTTTCCAATGCGTTCTTGAATTATATCCGTTGTTGCCTTTTCAATAGCAACAGGATCTCTTGACGCAATGATGCCAATATCG
Source organism: Candidatus Brocadia sp. (assembly GCA_030837935.1). Taxonomy (GTDB): domain Bacteria; phylum Planctomycetota; class Brocadiia; order Brocadiales; family Brocadiaceae; genus Brocadia. The sequence goes on along the minus strand of JAUQXU010000241.1, from coordinate 873 downwards.
GCAATATCCGGCGCAAAAGGTTTGTCCATACAATCGCAGTGCTTGGTAATATGGGTCAGGAAATTGAAAAAGACCGACTTTCCTGTCTTTCCTTTTAAAATGGCCAGACAGTGTTCCGCCACCTTTTTTTGAAGGTTGACCGTGCTCTCATCCCATGCAATCTTTACGGCGTCAAACTGACAAACGGACAGACATTCTCCGCAACCAATACATATCTTCGGATCGATAATGGCATACTGTTCACCCATCTTAATTGCCCCCACCGGGCACCATCTACCGCACGCACCACAGGTATTGCACCGTTTCTTAAGGATTTGAGGAATTACGCCTGAGTGCTGGGCAAGTTTTCCGCCACGTGAGGAGAGTCCCATCCCAATATTCTTCAGGGTTGCGCCCATGCCAGTGGCCAGATGTCCCGTCACGTGTGCGATTGAAATGATAGCATTAGCCGCTTTGGCCACACCAGCTACATACGCATATTTGCACTGTTTTTGGTTGATCTCTACCTGTACACCATGTTCGCCAAAGAGCCCATCTCCAATAATAATAGGGGCTCCCACATTTTCATAGCCAAAACCGTGTTCGTAGGCATGTGAGATGTGATCAACGGCATTGGTACGGCGGCCCACATACAGGGTGTTCGTTTCTATTAAAAAGGGTTTTCCCTTACAATCCTTTACCTTGTCGACAACTGCTTTAATGATAGGTGGTTTGAGATGGCCAATATTCCCCTTTTCACCGAAGCTGGTCTTCACAGCAACCATGTCATTTTTATCAATTGCATCCGAAAAACCAGCGGAATCAAAGAGCTGCGCCGTCTTTTGCGCAACGGAAGAAACACCTTCACCGTTTTCTACTCTGATAAAATAGACC
>JAUQXU010000240.1 GCA_030837935.1 Candidatus Brocadia sp. | reverse complement strand
CATCATCCCCCGATAACCAACGGTCTCTTTGATTGTTTTCCCTTTCCTTCGGTATCTTCAGGCAAGGATTCTCCTTTACCCATTCCCATTGTTTTACTGCCAAACTGAAGGCTTTTTGTAGCGTTGCCAGTTCCTTGTTTATTGTCGCTGGTTTCTTGCCCTGATCTCTCCTTGACACTTTGTAATCGTTTATTGTCTTTGGTGTTATTGCCGTTAAACCTGAATCACCAAAGAACGATAGAAGATGCTTTGCGGATGTTGTATAACTCTTTTGCATATTCAGGGAAACCTTTGGCGCGTGTTCTTTCACAAACCTATCAATCATTTCCCTAAATGTCTTACGCTCCCCCTCATGCCGGTCAAAATACTTGCCCTCAATCAACTCAGTTCTCAACTTGCTCTCAATAGATTCGGCAAGTTTTTTATTGTCCGTCTCAAGACTCCGTTGAATCTTCTTACCCCGATACCTGATACACGTCCACCAAATACCGTCACGTTTAAACATATCCTCCCCCTTTCCCGTGACCGGAAGGTGTCTTTATGACTATGCACGAAATTATATATGCTTTAGCATGCATCGGCAATAACCTTTTGGACGATTTTCTCACAATGTCCGGTTTCACGTTTCAGGGAAGACATAAAATTGTCAATGTCATTCAGGTCAAACAGGACACGCCGTCCAAGTTTTATGGAAGGAATACGCCCAAGAGACGCCCACTCATACAATGTTTTTATAGGTAAAGACGTATATTCGGAAACTTCTCTAATATTTGCGTATCTTTTCATTATTTCCCTGCAATATTTAAGGGTGGTCTTTTAAGAGTTCAAAAAACCTATCAAATAATCATCAAATAACCGTCCAGGAGACTTTGTCGCTGTCACTACCAAACTAAGGTCTCCGAAACGTTTCTAGATGCCAAAACCATATCGTGAGATTGTGTTTTTTTGATGTTTCTGATGTTAGGGTTCCCGCCTTTTCTTCCAATTCCTGCACGTTTTGGGTTTGTGCCAAATCTGTAAGAATGCAAATAACAAAGTCTGTCTTCAAAGAGTAATTTCCCTGTGCACTCCTTAACCTCTTGTCGTGTTTCGACACAATCAAGGCAATGGGCTCTGATTCGTTTCAAAGGGGATAAGGACACGTCTTTTAACCTACAAACTTTGCTTATACAATCTACCGGTTTACAATTACTGCACCATCTACACTCCAGCCTTATCGATTTCGCTGGCGCCATTGTATCGTTCACGAGTTTTAATTCTGACATTCTGTTTTATCCTCCAAGTAATATTAAAGTAAATTTAAGTGGGATTTTTCCCGAACTTATACGGACTCAAAACACAAACTCCACAGATCCCAGCCCCCACATGGCAATGCTTAGAACAGTATTTCCTTATACGCCTTAGGGGGGGCAATTGTTTATTTCGCAAAGGACACCTGGCTATGCACCCGAAAAAAACGCCAACGGTTTCCCCGCACTGCTCGCATAGGTCTTTTATGGCTGATAATGGCGATACTGCTGATGGTGTCACTGTGCTTGTGCCTCCAAAATTGTAATTTCCTTACGCAATTCCCTGACTTCAAGTAATAAAACCTTAAGCCGGGTAAAGAGGTGAAAGCGTGTCAATTCCTTTTTGATCTCCGTTTCAATTTGCTCCGGTGTCATTCGTTTCATTGTTTTATCTCCGGTGGTTGTTTCAGATTTTCTGATAAAGTTTCCAAGCATACCCGGATTTCTTTGTCTAAAATTCCGCTGACTTTTACTTTGTCTATCCTACCCGCCGCGTTGATTTCACCGGAGAGAATGTCGGATATCCT
>JAUQXU010000239.1 GCA_030837935.1 Candidatus Brocadia sp. | reverse complement strand
CTCGTTCGCTACGGCTATTAAGAAGCAATTCGACCCCTGACGGTATTATTGCGTGTGCAAAATCCAAAAAAGCCGTGGACAGGTCATATGCCAGCATTTTTGGGCGTGATGCAGCCATCTGTTCCCTGGGAATGATTACATCGAAAGACAGGGAACTCGCGCACAATGCAAAGATAAGTATCCTCACGCTAGCGCAGTATCAGGCCCCGAACGGACAGATTCCAAAATACGTAAAACCCGAACTCAAAGAGGTCGATTTCTGGTATTCGGGATGCATTGATGCCACACTCTGGTGGCTGATCGCCATAAACTTTTACGACCATTTCTTTCCCGAAGAACGGTTTTCGGAGCAGCTACAGACGGCAATAGATCGTGCCTTTAACTGGCTTTTCTGCCAGGAACATCAGGGGTTATTCTTGCTGCAGCAGAATGAGGCAAGCGATTGGGCAGATATCATGCCGAGATCTGGTTTTGTGCTTTATTCCAATGCCCTGTGGTATCATGTTAAAAAACTGTACAAGATTTCTACTGCAGACAAGACGAGACATTATTTCAAAGCCATATTCTTTCCTTTTGATAAGGCGGTACCGGAACACCGGCGGGTGCGTATTCTGATGCACTATATCAGGAACCGGGTAAGGCGCAGTGATTTTTATCTCAGCTTCGTGAATTTTTCCTTTTGGGGGGAAGAGATAGACGTTTTTGGCAACATCCTCAGTGCCTTCTTCGGACTGGCATACACTTCCAAGGCCTCCCGCATGGTTGATGCCATGCTCAGTTTAAAGATTCATCAACCTTATCCCGTGAGGGTAGTCCATGACCCTATACGGGAAAACAGCCCATTCTGGCGTCCTTACATGCGGCGCCACAAGCAGAATCTTCCCTGTCAATACCACAACGGCGGCATTTGGCCATTTGTTGGTGGGTTTTGGGTAATGCTGCTTGCAAAATTAGGCAGGAAAGAGCTTGCATGGAAAGAACTGGAGCGACTTGCCGGGGCAAATAAGGTCAATAACTGGGAGTTTAATGAATGGTTTCACGGAACGACAGGCGAACCAATGGGTATGGCAGGACAGTCCTGGAATGCGGCAATGTTCATACTGGCATTTCATGTCCTGCGGGATAACGTTCATTTATAATAATTTTCATAAACAAGAAGGGCAACCCCGTGGTTGCCCTTCATGTTTTATGGATTTTTGATTTTACACAACAGTTAAATCAATTCTCCTGACTTTCCCTCTTTGTCCTTCTCTTTGCCTTTGTCTTCAGACATGACAGAGCCGGCGAAGGCGGTCTCTATAGAGCCAGTCATCAATTCTCCCGACTTTCCCTCTTTGTCCTTCTCTTTGTCTTCTGCCATGACAGGGCTAACAAAAGAACTATTTACAACACCAGCGCAAAACGTTAAGGCACTTACAGCAACAAGACTACAACCAAACTTCTTTAACATTTCCCTCTCCTCCTCACATTACTGGAAATTGAGCCATGCCGCCGAGAACACTCTCAGCATACCTAGCCGGCTTTTTTAAACACTTTTTATATGTCATGTAATTGACTCATTGTCAACAAATTATTTTTGTAATTCCAGTAACATAATTAATCGTAACATGAGGAGGTAAGATATGATGGATATTCTTTGATTTAGTAGAATTGTTGAATATATTTTTTTCCGTAACAGCATTTTTTATATTTTTTCCCACTACCACAAGGGCAAGATTCATTTCTACCGGCTCTTTATTTATTCATCTTTACTTTGTTCCCTTTGCTGACAAAATCCATGCTTCTAAAAATACTTTTAAGTTCTTTCTTTCATCTATAGGCCTGAAAGGCCGTTAGTATATAGCAGGGGGTAAAGCCCCCTGATCGCAATGAACAGAAAAAGAATTTAGTACTGAAGGGGCGAAAGAGAAGCATCAACAATCATTTCCAGATATAATTTTCATCATATTCAACACCATATTTGGTAAGCATATCGATAAATTCCTCTTGAAATGATCTTTTAAGATGGTGCCTTTGTTGATTCTGAATATATTGAATTACTGCACTTTCTGATGACTTGCTTACCGAGAAAGCCCCATATCCGTCCTGCCAGCCAAAATAAAATTCCTTTTTTCTTTCGCCCCTCTGGGGCTGTTTTATTTTTATTACTCTTCGCCCAGGGGCTTCACCCCTGGCTATATGCTTTCTGCCCTTCGGGCATAATAACTTACGGCTAGTGTTGGGTTTTGTTTATGCTCTTCCCAACTTATATAACCTGACTGATATTCTCTTTTACTTTTTTCATTATTCCTTCATTAACAATCCCAACAAGTTTTATAAATCTTCGTTTATCAAATGAACTTATTTGTTTTATCTTGAGTAAAGAATCTGTCATGAGCCTGTTCTGGGGATCTTTTCTCAATAGTATATCAAGTTCCGTCTGTTTTGATATTTG
>JAUQXU010000238.1 GCA_030837935.1 Candidatus Brocadia sp. | reverse complement strand
TTAAAATGATCTCTTGGTAAGGAAAAAATCGCCCTCGCACTTTTACAAAAAGTGCGTTTTCGTTCAGACACTATGTAGATGTGAAATTTATGCGCATGGTAGGGTATCCCGTAGCCGTAAACGCAAGCCCTATGCTTCGATTATATGCAAAGATTAATCATTGGAAGATCATAGAATTTTAAGGGGAAGGTCATGGATATTTATGAAATCATGAGGAAGAGGCGGAGTGTCCGTTCATATAAATCAGAACCAGTTGAAGAAGAAAAGTTAAAGCGAATATTAGCAGCAGCAGTATCTGCCCCCAGTGCTGCCAACAGGCAACCCATCTATATTGCAGTTATTAAAGACAAGAAAATAAAACAACAATTAAAACAGGTTTATAATGCAGAATGGTTCTATACGGCACCCATAATTATTTGCGCCTGTAGTATACCAGAAAAGGCATGGAAGCGAAGCGATGGAAAAAACTACGCGGATATTGATGCTACAATCGCAATGGATCATCTTATCCTTGCTGCAACAGCTGAGGGACTAGCTACCTGTTGGATTGCCGCTTTTAAAGCGCCCCTCGTAAAAAGCATTTTAAATCTGCCCCCAGGCTTTGAGCCAGTAGCATTAACTCCCGTTGGATATCCCATGAATATTCCAGAGCCGACGCACCGTAAACCAGTAGAAGAAATAGTACAAACTCTCTAACGAGCCATAGATGTATTTAGCCGTTCACGTAATTCTTCAGCATTTCTAACCACCTCTTTCTGGTGTTCTGTTTTAGGCAATTGATGTAACTGGTCTAACTGATATGTGAAATAATGTTCGTCCTTTAGCTCCATGGGTAATACAATTTCAGAAAAAAAATCCAGAGGCAAGATTTGATAGAAAGGCGGTTTTATTTTTTCGTAAACAATCTTTCTTTCATAAAGGAGTCTACCTTCCGCATCTACTTTTTCTAAAGTGATTTTCCGTGTTCCGTAATAAGTAAAAGTGGTCGTTACGGGCGTCTCACCGATTAGTTCATCGTCTAAGTAAACCATAGCGCCAGGCGGTTCAGAATCAACCGTAAGTGACCGTAAAACACATCCGCCGGGCGTTGCACAGCCAATGAGAAACAACAGAATAAACACAAAGACCGGTTTAGAAAATTGTCTGTACATCAGTAACCTTTATCCAAAGACACCGCTGAAAGATCAATAATTTCTGCATGGAATGTCTTAACGTCAAGTATTGCGACTGTACTTTTGTCATGTAACCATCCTCCACATTCACCTGGATTGATGTACATGGGATTGCCCTGTTTAATTTCTGGCAGGTGCGTGTGGGCACTAATAATGACATCCGTATTCGCTATAGACCTTCTAGAAAGGCTCTCAATCATATGGGTTACCATAATATGCTTGTCGTCCAAAATAAGATTGTATGGTGGTTCATGAATATTTTTGCATACTGCAAGTAGTCCCTTTCGTTCACCATCATTATTTCCAAATACCCCTAAAAACTTTGCCTTGGCGTTCATTAATTCCTTCAGGGAGAAAGGAGCAACATAGTCTCCGGCGTGGATAACATACTTTAAATCCTGTGTATTAAAAAAGCGAACTGCTTCTCTGATAGCAAAAATATTATCGTGGGTGTCCGCAATGATTCCGATCTTCATAAACCATGCTATTGCTCAATGATAATTTATTATAGGCTTGCCTTCCTCTGGTAAAACCTCTCAGACCCGTTTCTGAACTTCCGGTAATAACGATATTACTGAAAACTCTTCACATGAATGATCCTTTGAAATATCGAAGATACGATATTAGTTCGTCAGTTGTCAAGATTTTTTCATCCCCGAATTACAAGGCCATTGATTTCGGGAAATATGCGTTTACTTCACGTGTTTCTTTAACTCTGATATGTATGCAGGAAGATTCCTGTATAGGTATTTCTTCTTGCGCGGTTTTTTTTCTGATATAACATATCCGGCAAGGATCGGCATGGCTATCGTCGCGTCACTGTAAACAACCACATGGTTTTTTACCTCTTCGCTCCGTATTTTACCCCAAGATATAGCCTCTGTTGGCGTTGCTCCGGAGAGGCCACCCCATTGAGGTGCATCCGTGGTAATCTGGATAAAGAAATCATGCCCACCCTTATTAATATCGAGTATTTGCGCCAGGGTAGGTTGTGTCTGCATATAGAAATTTTTTGGAGAACCGCCTCCTATACTAATTACACCGTTCTTTTTACTGTTGAAAACAATGGCCGTCGTTTGAAGGACGTCCAGGTCGGTATCAATCGTCATGCCCTTATCCTGAATCTTAAGGTAAGACAGGTTCATTCCGATCGAAGAATCACCAGGGGAGGAGACAAAAACGGGCACACCATATCTTGCCGCTTGGGCTACAAAACTCAAGTGCGGCGAAGGAGTATCCGCAAGAACCGCCTTACCTAAAATAGAATGAAAGTCAGCAGTAGAAATGGGATTTGTTACAGAATATTGTTTAGCCACATCTTGAATGAATTTATCCGTCTTAAACAGCAGTTCATCCGTTATAAAGATATCATAGATACGTTCGATTCCAGCTTCATAAAGTTTCGTATCGTCAACTCTGAAATCTCCCTGATGTATGGGCAAATTTAATGCAAAATGTAAGTCATGATAGAGATTCGCCCCCGTAGAAATAATAAAATCCACAAATCCGTTTTCGATAAGAGTGATAAGTATTCCTCCCATGCCTGTGGGTGTCATTGCACCAGAAAGGGTAAGACCAATAGTAGCATTTTCGTCGAGCATATGGCAGTATAACTTACATGCTTCTGCTAATCGTCCCGCATTAAATGCTCCGGAACGGCTATATTCGTCAACGAGATCCTTAACCTTCATACCCTTCTTCAAAACTTGTGGTGATATTCGCGGTTTACAGAGATATTTATGCTGTAACTGACACTGTTTAGATTTTTTAGACATGGATATTTGTTCTTCCCTTAATTAATAGTGATATACAAATTCCGGTATCTGTAAGCCAGAATAAAAGAAAAAGGTGAAAGAGTATATAAAACTATAATAATTCAGTCAATTGAAAAAGGATAATGTTTGGAAATGCCAAAGCTATCTTTCCAAAACATATGTTTTACTTCATACATGACATCTTCAATTTTTATATTTTCTAAGCATGTTTGTACAAAACAATTTTTTCTCGCATCTGCCAAACATGGACTGCAATGCACTTTTCTATAAAGGATTTTTACCGATTCTCCCCGAGGTCCCCAAATTTTTGGATCAGTAGGGCCAAAAAGGGACAACGTTGGAATTCCCACTGCAGCAGCCAAATGGGTAATGCCCGAATCATTTCCTATAAAAAGATTGCATCGTTTTATCACAGCAGACAGTTTCGATAAAGAAAGATGATCAACGATGGCAACATGGTCTTTAACCTCTGCTTTTAATCGTTCGGTAATCTCTTTATCAGCGGGACCAGACACAATAAAGACGTGTGCTTTCTTTTCCTTATTGAGCCAGTTTATTAATGCAGCAAACCTTTCCGTAGGCCAACATTTTTGTTTACTGCCACTCCCAGGATGAATGGCAATCAACTTTTTTTTTGGATCAGCAATGCTTATCTTTATAAATTCCTCTGCAAAATGGATGTCTTCGTCGTGTAAAAATATTCTTGGGAAATTATCAAAGTACGGTATGCCCAAAATATCCAAAGACTGTAACAGATGATCAACAATATGGACATCTTTGCTCCCGGTAGGAAAAGGTTCATAATGAACAACACGCCGCGCACCGGTAGCATTCAGATTATCAGCTAAAATCCGGTCCATGGCGGAAACAAATGAAATAATCAAATCCATATTGCCAAGTCTTTCCATGAAAGAAACTGGGATTTTAGCATTTTTAATAAAGAGATTGGCCATATCCGCCTGATCAAACCGACTAACGATATCAGCATAGAAGTGTCCTTTGATCATTTCCAAAAGTGTCGGATAACCCATTACTTCAATTATGGCATTGGGGAAATAGCCGCGAATAGCGCCAAGGGTGGGCAGGGTAACAATCATGTCACCGATAGCTCCCGGGCGTATAATTAAGATATGCTTTGCTAAGGATTTAAAATCGAAAGGCGGTTGTTGAATGGTTTAACAGGAATTTTGAAATTTAGAGACTTATTTGTGCGGAATAAGAATTGTTACAATTATCCTTCTCGTTTCTTTTTGATCATCTCAGTAACATTATCAAAGAATTTTGGATTCCCATCAGCTGCGGCCCGCTTTTTTGCCTCTGCCTGAATCTTTTTGACGTCAAGTATATCACCCATGCACTCCTCTGCGGATTTACACCACTCTACACAGGTTGGAACCTTATCCTTAAAAATAGTCGTCCCGCATTTATGGCAATCGGCCTTTTCTTCATCACTCCACATCTCTACCAGAACACCACAATTATGGCATTTACGTTCTATGGGAGTGGGTGTCGCATTTCGTATACTGCCTGGGCATTTTACCTTACCCATTTTACAATCTCCTTAAATTATCGTTGAGATATTTGCTTAATAATCGTAACAAAATTTTAAGCTAAATTGTTTCTCTGGTCAAGAATTTTCCCGACTTCCTGTTCTTTCAAAAGTTTGTACTCAATACTATCCACAAGGGCATGCCAGCTTGCATCAATAAGATTCTCAGACACCCCAACGGTATTCCAGATAGTTTCTTTGTCCCGGGACTCAATAATTACCCGTACTTTTGCCGCAGTCCCCGAACGCGGATTAATCACGCGCACTTTATAATCCACGAGTTTCATATCTTTTAATGAGGGATAAAACCGATCGAGCGCCTTGCGCAATGCAGAGTCAAGGGCATTTACGGGACCACCCCCCTCACTTGCAGATAGTTCCTGAACACCATTTACCTTAACCTTGACCGTTGCTTCCGTTACCGGCAATCCATTTTCTCTTTTTTCCACGATCACGCGAAACCCTTCCAGATCAAAAAATGTTTTGTATCGACCAATCTTCTTTCTCACCAATAATTCAAAGGATGCCTCGGCAGATTCGAATTGGTACCCTTCGTTCTCCAGGTTTTGAACCTCTTCGAGAATAGCCCTCATAAGTTTATCATCATGTGCCAGGTTAAACTTTTCTACTTTAGCCAGGATCGTAGAACTGCCGGAGAGTTCGGAAATCAATATCTTTCTCTCATTTCCTACAGACTCTGGTGAAATATGCTCATAAGTACCTTTGTCTTTCTGGATGGCATTTACGTGTAATCCTCCCTTATGAGCAAAGGCACTGACCCCTACAAAAGGTTGATTAGGCCGTAAGAGCAAATTGGCCGTCTCATAAACATACCTGGATACCTCTGTCAGCTTTTTCAGCCCCCCATCCTCTAAACAATGATATCCCATCTTCAAAACAAGATTGGGAATAATAGAACACAGGTCGGCATTCCCGCAGCGCTCTCCAAACCCGTTAATCGTGCCCTGTACCTGCCTTACTCCACAGTCTACAGATGCAAGAGTATTTGCGACGGCAAGGTCGCCGTCGTTGTGAACGTGGATACCAAGCATACCCTTTACTTTTCCTCTGACATCACCCACAATCTCAGCTATTTCCGCAGGTAAACTACCCCCATTCGTATCACATAACACAATGGCATCGGCGCCTGACAACTGCGCCTCTTGTAATACTTTTAAGGCATATTCCCGGTTTTTCTTATATCCATCAAAAAAATGCTCTGCGTCAAAAAAGACTCCTTTATCTTTTGATTTAAGATATGCAATGGTATCTGAAACCATTTTCAGGTTTTCTTCAAGTGGAACTTTTAATACGTTGTTTACCTGAAAATCCCAACATTTCCCGACAATGGTCACCACAGGTGTCTCTGCCATGAGCAGCGCTTTTATATTTTTATCATCCCCAACACGTGTATTCCCCCTCCGCGTACTTCCAAAAGAGGCAATCCTGGCGTGCCGAAGTTTCAGGGATTTTACTTCCTTGAAGTATGACTCATCCTTGGGATTGGCTATCGGATAACCACCTTCTATATAGTCAACCCCCAGCTCATCTAATTTCAAAGTAATAGCTAATTTGTCTTGTAACGAGAAGGATATGCCCTCTCCCTGGCTACCGTCTCGTAACGTCGTATCATAGATAAATATTCTGTCCATATTCTTGCGTAAGCCTAATTGTTTCTTCTCATGCCTTTCCTTGCAAGAAAGCACAAAAGGTATAAATTAATAATAAACGGTATGGAAATTTTTCCATGGTATCAATGGTTTAATAGGTTGTCAAGCTTAAAGAAACACGCCGATGTCCCATGTGAAGGTGTTTTAAAATCAAGCTTTTCTCTCATTTTATTGATTTATTCATTGACCAAAGAATGAAATTTTCTTTATAATTGTTAACAGATTTTTTACTCGTATATTTCTGCCACACATTTATTCGTGACAATTTCAATTTAAAATAATCGGAGGATAATATGTCGCATCCACATCATCCACATAGCCAACAGCAAGGTGGTCACACCACTACTCATGAACATAGTGGTCACCCGGAAACGATACGAGAGACCTATGCACGCATCAAAGATGATACGTCCGGTAAACCTGCCATAGAATATATGAAGAACATGAAGAACCAATTGCGCTTAGTATTTTGGGAGACGACTGTGGGCTGCAATCTGGAGTGTGTTCACTGTCGCAGACTGGATGTAAGTACGACTCTTGCCAGGGACGACATGACCACGCAGGAAGCGTTTGCCTTTGTAGACGCTATTACCGAGGCAGGCAGGCCTATCCTAGTGCTTAGCGGAGGCGAACCGCTCTTCAGACCTGATATTTTTGAGATCGCAAAGTATGCGGTAAGTAAAGGATTAAGCGTTGCGCTGGCAACCAATGGAACGTTAGTTGATGACAAGACTGCAAAAAAAATCGTTGACGCAGGCATTGCCAGGGTTTCCATCAGTTTTGATGGTGCGGATGCCAAGACACATGATGAATTCAGGAAGATACCCGGATCGTTTGATCGGTCTATCGCTGGATTTAAACGACTCAAAGACCTGGGTATGAGCATGCAAATCAATTGCACAATTGCGAAACACAACGTTCATCAAGTTGATGATCTTTATAACCTGGCCCTGAAACTGGGTGCAGATGCAATGCATATTTTTATGCTGGTACCCGTAGGATGTGGTGTCCAGATTGCCGATGATCAGATGCTCCATCCCAAAAAGTACGAGGAGGTACTCAATCATTTCTACGACCTTTCCAAAGAGGCAAAGATTCAAACAAAAGCCACCTGTGCTCCCCACTATTTCCGCATCATGCGGGAACGCGCAAAGGAAGAGGGGATTACCATTTCTCCGAAAACCCACGGCATGGCGGCCATGACGAAGGGTTGCCTGGCTGGAACAGGTGTATGCTTTGTCTCTCACAAGGGGGAGGTCTTCCCTTGCGGTTACTTACCGGTCGAGGCAGGTCACGTGAAGAAGCAAAAATTTGCAGATATCTGGAATGACTCTCCGGTCTTTCAGAAGTTGCGCGACCCTGATTTGTTGGAAGGTAAGTGTGGAGCCTGCGAATACAAAAAGGTCTGTGAGGGCTGCAGGGCGAGGGCATTTTACGATACTGGTAACTATTTGGCTGAAGAACCGTATTGCATCTATCAACCCAAACTAGCTAGCGTAAAGAAAAACTAAATATAAACTGTTGCACATAGCTATCAGCTATCAGGCAAAAGCTGGCAGCTGATAGCTGAATTTACACTTTTACAACTTCTTCTTTTTCCACCTTGTCCAGACCGAAGGCTGTATGGACCGCCCGTAAGGCACGATCAGCATGCGCCTCTTCAATTACACAGGAGATCTTAATCTCCGAGGTGCTGATCATCTGGATATTGATCTTTTCATCTGCTAGGACACTAAACATTTTTTCTGCTACACCACAATGACTCCGCATACCGATACCTACCACTGAAAGTTTAGCGATTTTGCTGTCGTGTATGACCTCTTTAGCCCCGAGGTCTTTCTTAATCTTTTCCGCAACATTCAATGCCTCTCTCAAATCGCTCCGCGGTACCGTAAATGTCACATCGGCCCGGCCCTCAATACTGGCATTCTGGATAATCATATCTACGTTTATATTTCTTTTGGCAATCTCGTGAAATATCTTAGCTGCCTGGCCAGGAACATCAGGCACAGCCATGATCGTAATTTTTGCGTCATCCTTGCTTACTGCGACACCACTGACAACAATATCTTCCATCTCTTTTGCCTCCTTACAAATCAACGTCCCTTCCTTGTCATTAAAACTTGAACGAACCTGAAGAGGAACGTTATATTTCTTTGCAAATTCAATTGAACGGGAATGCATTACTTGTGCACCCAAACTCGCCAGTTCAAGGATCTCATCGTAAGATACCGTGTTGAGCTTCCTTGCATAGGGCACTTTCCTCGGATCGGCCGTATAGATACCATCCACATCGGTAAAAATGTCACAACGATCAGCCTTCATAATTGCGGCCAGGGCCACAGCCGTCGTATCCGAACCACCGCGTCCTAAAGTGGTAATATTTTCATTCATATCAACCCCCTGAAATCCGGCAACAATTACGATCATGCCATTGTCTAATTCTTTTCTTATACGCTGGGCATTGATATTTCGGATGCGTGCCTTGGTATGATAGCTATCGGTAACGATACCAACCTGGCCCCCTGTGAACGAGACAGCCGGATACCCAAGGGCATGGATGGCCATAGCCACAAGGGCAATGGAGATCTGTTCTCCGGTTGACATAAGCATATCCATTTCACGCGTCGAAGGTTTATCCGTTATTTCATGGGCGAGGTCGATGAGTTCATCGGTTGTTTGACCCCGTGCTGACACTACCACAATGACCTGATTCCCCGTCTTATATGTCTCAACAATCCGTTTTGCAGCAGCCCTTATGCGCTCTGCATTAGCAACAGAAGTGCCCCCAAATTTCTGTACAATAAGTCCCATATTCCATCCTTGCCTATAATTTCCCTGCTAGTACTGAGATTCGAAAAAACTTTATTTAGAGTATTAAATATTTTACTTAAAGTCAATCCTTTTCTAGAAAGCGAAAAAACATAAGAATTACTTTGTAATTGACATTATATATGTTTATAATAACGCCTTTAAGAATGTTGGAAGATCTTCGTCAAGATTCATTAATCTATGAGAACCATTTCTTAAATATGGAGGAGACTTTTCATGAAGGGAAGTGCAAAAGTTATCGAAGTACTGAATGAAGTACTTACATCGGAGATAACGGCCATTAATCAATATTTTATCCATGCCAAGATGTGTGAAAACTGGGGATATCAACTCCTTTATGAAGATACCGAAAAAAGGGCTCTTGAAGAGATGTCTCATGCAGAAAAACTGATTGAACGTATTTTATACCTGGAAGGCATCCCTATTATTACTAAACTTGATAAAATTAATGTAGGAAACACGGTAAAAGAACAAGCCGATAACGACTATGGGCTGGAAAAGGTTGCAATTCAAAGACTTCAAAGGGGTATCAAACTCTGCTTCGATGAGAGCGATGGTGGCTCACGCGAGTTACTCGAACATATCCTTGTTGATGAAGAGCAGCACGCCAATGATTTAGAATCATATCTGCAACAAATCAAAGACATGGGAACTGAGAATTTTCTGGTAACGCAGGTTCATAAAAAAGAAAATTCGTAATAATTGCCACAGAGGTGCGGGGAACGCAGAGAGATAAAGAAAATGCCGGAAATCCGCATAATTTTCCCTGTTTATCCTCTAACAATCTCTGTAATCCCGGAGTCCTCTGTGGGGGATTAACTGTTACAAAATTTGATGCCCCCATCTAAGCATTATAGGGTTTTTGGATATGTCGGTGCATATAAAACTCGGAATTGCCACATTCACCGCATAGGGAAATTTTTTCACGCTTCTTCATATATTTTATCAACGTCGTAACGAAGGCTGCATGACTCCAGGTTAGCGGAGACACTGATAACGGAGCATTGGTGTACGGATCGACCTGCTCCGCAAGGACTCCTGATGGAAGCGCCCTATCCACTACCCATTCCAGGATTGGAAATGCATTATTCAGTTCAGTCAGGTTTTTTGCACGTATAATTTCATACTCCGCAAACCACATGGTACAAATAAACCAGGGATTTCCGGGCACGCGTTCTACATCGTTACCAACACGATGATAATAATCATTCGTGTACCTTGCAATCCCCCCTACCGGGGTCTTTACCTCCAACTTTTCCTTCACTGCATTCATCGTTGATACGATCATTGATTCATCCGGGCTAAAAATATCAAAGGCAACTAATCCGGAAAGACTTGCATCCACAGTCATATCAAGTTCATACCCATTTGCAGTCCTTTTCCCCATCCTTGCAAATCGCCTTTCCACCCTATCATAAAAATACGCGATCAATGCATCCTTCATTTTACCGGCAATTTCATAATATTTCTTGCCGTATTCATCCTCTCCAAACGCGCAGGCAAAGTTTCCCGCCGCTCGTAACCCCGCAATAACTGCTGATACCGTAAAGGTGTGCACTCCATATCGCTCCTCCCACAAATCATATGAATTGAGGGGTAACCCTGTTTCTTCATCCTTGAATTTAACCATAAATTCTGCGGCATTAATGATAAAGCTCCTGTACAGTGGTTTTACAAACTCAATGTCTCTGAATTCATCGTAATGATTCCATAACGCCCAGATAACAAGGGCAATCCCGTCTTCCTGGATGGGGAGGCTTTTTTTGTCATCCTTTAGCCAGGGATGCCACGAACTGGCAAAAGAACGGTCGGGGTTATATTTGTGGAGCAGATACCCTTCTTTGGAAATAACATCTGCACAAAATTGAAAGAATCGCTTCGTCGCATCCATATACCCTGATTTAATGAGGGCATACGCAACCAGGGCGCCATCCCGAGGCCACATATATGAATACGTATCCCTGCCTACCTGGACAATATCTGAATCATTTGCAGCAATGATGGCGCCGCTGTTATCAATCTGCGTTCTGATTATCAGGAGACTTCGTTTAAAAAAGGAAACAAACCTTTGCGGAAGATCATGGAAATTAAACATCTCTTTATTGACCCATAACTTCCAATAGTTTTCTGTGCGGCGAATCAATTCTTCCGGTGTTTTCTCCCAGATATCCCGATTTAATTTTGCGACTTCGCTGTACTTTGTTCCGGCAGCAATCCAATAATGAGCCACATTTTCACCATGCGCCTTTATCCGGAGATTAATACCAAGGGTTGAATCAACGGAACCCTGTGCAATGGGATTACCGCTTAATGTGCCATCTTCTGCATCTCTCCATGTCCCTTCAGCGCCAAATACCTCCTTGATCCCCGTTGCAAAATGGTCTATCCCACACTTGGTGGGATCACAACAATTAATCAGAAAATATCGCTGGGATTTATAATGAATAATAGCTCTTGTATCCGGGTCGTAATACGCTGTATCCCCCACTTCATTTTCATATATATGAAAATCGTGATTAAAAAACAATCGTACTTCCCGGTTCCTTCCCTCTAAATTCCTGACGACGATTTCCTTCACAAAAATATTTAAATGAAAATCCACGGCGTCATACACCCGAAGCTCAATCTTTAATCGATCGTTTCTTGCCGTTACATCGGTCACCAGGGTGTCCTCTTTGTATTTCAATGTCTTTTGCCATTCTGCACCTATCCAACTAAACTGACCATCAACCCACACACCCATGCGGCAGGGATGTCCTATGGTGTGATTCTCTTTTCCTACATACGGATAATAGACATCCCTGATCTGATACTCCTGATCAAAAGTAACCAGCATCGAACCATTTCCTACAGGTATGTCTCTCGGCATACTGTTTCCTTTCTTGATAGCAATTTAGTATTATTCTGCAAAAAACCTTGTTTCGGATTTCGATATTTGAATTTCGAATTTATCAAATCCGGAACGTATCTTATACCCGTGTTAGTTTACCAGCAGCCGGACGATCCACAATGAACAAAAGCCTACCATTCACAGGCCGTATAAGCTGTGATGGTAATCGCCGCGGTTGGTACTCATCCTCAAGAACCTCTCTCAATATCGAAGCTTTCGACTCCCCGGAAATCAAAAACATGACATTCGCGGCCTGGTTGATCACAGGAACCGTTAATGTAAGACGGTATGCACTGAACTTTTCTATGTAGTTGGCGGAGACTATGCGATCTGTTTCTTCCAGTGCAGACGATCCCGGGAAGAGCGAAGCGATATGCCCATCCTCTCCCATACCAAGCAATATCAGGTCAAAACAAGGCAACTCTTTTGGTTTAAGACGGAAAAACGCCTTGATCGTTTGCTCGTATACTGCTGCCGCACAATCGTGATCTTTCTGTTCCGCCGGCATTCGATAAATATTCTCTTCCGGAATTGGAACCTTATCTAATAATGACTCGAAGGCCATGTGATAATTACTATTGGGATGATCCAGTGAAACACAACGCTCATCGCCCCAAAATACATACACTTTGGACCATGGTACCCGTTCTCGATATTGATCACTAGCCAGCAGCATATAGAGATCCCTGGGAGTCGAGCCGCCAGACAACGCAACCGTAAAAAATCCCTTTGCCTGTACTGCTTCTCCAGCCTGGCGAACGAATTCGTCTGCTGCTCTGAGACTCAATTCATCAGGATTCGCTACAACCATGATTTCATACCTGACTGACACCTTGGTCATATTTCTCCTAACGTATCGAAGTTGCAATCACAATAACAGAAATTGGAAACGGGTTTTGGAACATTCACATTTTATCTTACCGTACGCTTTCTTAAACAAATTTGACGAAGAACACGGACAAACAAGTTTGTCCGTGCCACCCCTTATATTATCCTGTAAAAACTTCTTTTTTGTGTAAGTTTTTTACCTCCCCTTCATCGTTCGACTGAGCTCACGACAAAGTCACTTCCTTACGAAGGAAGTGAAAGAGGTATGGTCAATTCGGTTGCGGCCATGCTGCGCTATACAACATGTGGAAAAATATGCTCATAGTAATTTATGTCAAGCCCTTA
>JAUQXU010000237.1 GCA_030837935.1 Candidatus Brocadia sp. | reverse complement strand
AGATCATTATTGGCATAAATTGCCATAATATCCCCGATTCTCTTTGGTCCAACCTCGTAATTCAGCTTTTTCCCTGATACTTTCTCAAAGGATTTGATTGCCTCAAAAACAGTAATACCATTTCCGGTACCAAGGTTGAATAAGCTGCAAGCCTCAAGATTTTTACCCTTTAGCACAAAATCAAGCGCTTTAATGTGCGCATCTGCAATGTCGCTGACGTGTATGTAATCTCTGATGCAGGAGCCGTCTCTGGTTTCATAATCACTGCCGTGGACGTACATTTTAGGGATAAGTCCTGCGGCGGTCCGGGTAATCACAGGCACCAAGCTTGTAGGAGGTCCTAGCGGCAGTTCACCGATTTTTGCACTTGGATGAGCGCCAGCAGGATTAAAATAGCGGAGCAAAACAGATTTGAATTCCAGAGTGTATTTAGTAAATGATTTCACCACTTCTTCTCCCATCTGTTTGGTATGAGCGTATGGCGATTCAGCTTCGGGCAGTTCAACTTTTTCTGTAACCGGCAGTGTTTTAATGTTGCCGTACACAGAACAGGAGGAAGAAAAAATGAAATTCCTGATTTTTTTCTCCCTGCACAGGTAAAGTATGCTTACAAGGCTTTCCATGTTATTATGGTAGTACAACAATGGATCGGCCACGCTTTCAGGTACAGACTTAAATGCAGCGAAGTGAATAATGCCCTTTATTGAATTTGTTTGTTTGAGGGTGTGCGTCAGTTCCTCTTTGTTACAGAGATTAACATTGAACCACGCCAGGCGGTTTCTCTTGCCTGTTATTTCAGTTATTCTTCTGTAGGTGTCTTCGGTGGAGTTGGAATAATTATCCAGGGAAATTACCCTGTAATCCGTTTGTTCAAGAAGTTCAATAATGGTGTGAGAGCCGATGTAACCGGCGCCTCCTGTAACAATGATGGTGTCGGAATTATTCATTGAATTTAAACATTAAATGAGGCCAAATTACTGGATAGATTACTGGAATATTCTGCTCATACCGCAGGAGGAGATATTATCAATTACTTTGTGAGTTCAAGAAAATGATAGGAAATTGCTTTTTTCCATTAGGTTGTCAGTTTAGCAAAAGCAAAGAAGATTGCAAGATATTTTTAATTTATCTGTTCTATTAAACAATAAAAAGTATAAACCTTAAATTACACTTGCATATTCTACAATGTGTAGAATATAATAAAAATAATATAATTTTATTTAGTTCTTCTTTAATTACTACTAAAAATATCGGGTAAAACAGAGTACACAATTTTCTTGGAAAAGAAGATACGCATGAGTAAAGCATTAAAGTTCAATTTTAATCCTTTTAAAGCAGGGTTGAATCATGTTTTAGGGACATTAGAAAAAGATATTATGGAAGTATTGTGGAAACGCGGAGAATCCTGCGTGAAGGACATTTTGGATACATTCCCTGTCGACAAAAACATTTCATATTCAGCAGTGATTACCGTTACCAACCGAATGACCAAGAAAGGACTTCTTAAGAAAAGAAAAGTGGGAAAGGCTTATTTTTATAAACCTATCTACGACAGAGAGGAATTTTTTGAGATCGTGTCAAAAAAGGTCGTGGAAGGGATTTCTGAGTTTTCTCTTAAATCGGCAATGGTGCACTTTGTGGATTATATGTCACAGATGGATTCAGAAAAAATAGAATACTTTTCCAAATTAATTGAATCTAAAAGGCAATCATTTTCAAAAGAATTGGTTGAGCATACAAAGAAAACATGAGACGCTTCACTGAAAGTCAACAAGGAAAGACACACGTATATTTTTTACTAATATTGTTTATTAACCTTGCAATCTTTTCGGTATTTGTTACAGGCATTGTGATTGGCATCAGAGGTTATATATCAGATATTAAGTTTACTTACGAGGCTGTCACCTGTTGTGGGAGTATATGTTCACGATGTTTTTTTACCCTGCATACCCTTAATGCAGCATGTACCTGGATTTGTGTTATAATACTTTTCACCGGAATAGGTATGGCTATTTATAAAGTATTCCTTATGCTATCCTGGAATTACCGTTTTATTCGTTCACTCCCCCCCCTATCCATTGAAAATCATCCTGGATTAAAAAAAATTCTGCATCCTGCACAGCTTTATAAATACCTTGTGCTTTTCGATAACAGCGAAATAAGGTATGCCTTTACAGCGGGTCTTTGGCAACCGAAAATATATTTATCCACCGGCATTTGTTCGTATTTAACCGCAAAGGAACTTAGAACCGTAATCCTTCATGAAACACATCATATAAAGAATAAAGCTCCTTTAAGGCTATTTATCTTACAAATACTTTGTGTACTCAATTTTTTTCTTCCAATCAATCGTCGTTTGTTAAATCTGTATTCTTCTGTATGTGAGAAGGCGGCAGATGATGCCGCGGCAAATATCTCCGGAGAGCCGTTAGAACTTGCAAGTGCGCTCCTGAAATTATCCAAATCACATACTCTGAATGCTCTGTACTCCACCGTATCATTTTCCGGCAGAGGACAAAGGATTATAGATGACCGAATTATGCGTTTATTGGAACCAGAGGTTGTACCCCCCTGTTTGGGCAAGACATCTTCATATCTTTCGTGCCTTTTATCGCTTTTCATTGTTGTAACAATTTGTCTTTCCTTGTTTTCTGAGTTTTTTACATCCATTGATGGAATCGGGTGTAAGACAAAGGTATGTCACATGATTAAATGCGGATAACCGCAACGCAGCAAATTCTGAACATTCACATATTCTAGAGAACTAACGGAGTTTACCATGGTCAGAATACTATTAAAACAATTCTTATTCCTCTCCTTCATTCTTATTTCTTCTGATACCATTCTCATGGCGGGAGAAAAAAGTGACAGCAAACCACAGAAACAAACGAATAGCAAAAATGTTGTTCTTGAAATGAATAAGACGGATGCACCAGTGGACTTAAAATGGTTAATCCAGGAGGCTGTGGAACGCAATCCAGAGATCATTGCGGCCCAGAAACGCTTAAATGCTGCCAAGACGAAGATTCCCCAGGCTAAATCATTGGATGACCCTTCCATTCGCGCCGGCTCTTATGATATGTCCAATAACCCGATCAATATTAATGGACAGACAGAGATGCTTCAACAGCGATATGGCATTTCACAGAAGATACCATTTCCTGGAAAATTACGTCTCAGAGGCGAGGTAGCTATCGAAGAGGCTAACATGATTGAAAAAGAACTTCAGTCTAAAATACAGGACATTACTGCCCTCGTAAAATCCGCCTTCTATGAACTTTATTATATTAACCAGGCTATCGATATTACAGAGGAAAACAGGGGTCTTCTCCGCAAGTTTGCCAAGATCGCTGAAACAAAATATTCAGTGGGGAAGGCAACCCAGAGGGACGTACTTGCAGCACAGGTTGAAGTATCTATATTAGCTAACAACATTGTTGTTTTAAATAAAGAAATGGAATCAATTCATGCCCGATTAAATATATTATTAGACAAACCCACACAGACCCCATTGGGAAAGCCTCGGCCATTTGAAAAACACACACTAAATTTGACAATAAAAGAATTGGAAAACCTTGCTATTAAAAATCGACCCGAACTAAAAAAGTTCAACCATGCCGTTAAAAAAAACGAGGCAAATGTAAAACTTTCAAAAAAGGATTATTACTATTCAGACTTTGAACCAATGGTGGAATATATGCAGGAGGACAAACGATCAGATACATGGGCATCATCAGTTACTGTAAACGTCCCCTGGCTATGGCCTAAAAATCGGTCAAAGGTAAAAGAGGCTAAGGAAGACCTTTATGCCGCTGAATCAGAATATCGCTTTATCAATAACAAGACGTTGTTTGAGGTCAAAGATTTTCTCGTCAGGATACAATCCTCTGAAAGCACGTTAAATCTTTACAAAACAGGTGTAATCCCTCAGGCCGAGCAATCACTGAAAGCTGCACGTATTGGATACGAAACAGACAGAGTGGATTTTCTTGCCTTAATTGACAGTCAAAGGATTCTTTTGAATTCGAGGCTGCTTTATTACAGGGCGCTGACTGATTTTGAACAAAACCTGGCAAACCTTGAAAGGGCTGTTGGTATACAACTGACCCAATAAAACCAGCAAGAAACTTTCAGCTGTCAACCATCAGTTGCTATGTCAAATCTGAATCCTGATCACTGATAACCGAAAACTTACCATGAAAATTATGGGAGGATTGTTAGATGTCCTTGAGACAAATGTTTCTTTATAAGAAATGTTTTATAATACCTGTGATTATTATCCTTAGTCTCATTTTGGTCATATCTCTATACGCACCTAATCATGCAGATATGCATTGCAATACGTTTCTATACAACGTTTTAAATCCTATTTGTTCGGTGCATGCTGAAGAAGTAAAAGAAAAGAAGATACTTTACTGGACGTGTGGCATGCACCCATCTGTCAGGATGGACAAACCCGGTAAATGCCCCATTTGCGCTATGGACCTTGTCCCTGTATATGAAAAGGCTGCAGGCGTAAAGGATGAAGGCGCAGTTGCCACAGTAGAACTAAGTGAACGAGCCCGCAAGCTGGCACAAGTCAAAACAGATGTTCTTGGTTATCGGTCATTAACCAAAGATATTTATACGGTAGGATTAATTGAATATGACGAAAGACTCATGGCCTTGGTCTCGGCATGGATACCGGGAAGGATTGACAAACTCTTTGTCGATTTTACCGGTACACAGGTTGTGAAAGGGGAATCCATGGTCTGGATTTATAGTCCCGATCTTGTATCCACACAGGAAGAATATCTGTTAGCGCTGGAAACCCTTGAAAAAGTGAAGGAAAGCCCTCTTGATGAAATGATAAATGGTGCAAAATCACTCAGTGATGCATCTAAAAGGAGATTACTATGGTGGGGTGTCACTGAAAAACAGATTGAAGAACTTACGAAAGATAAAAAGATAAAGCAACACACGATTATATACGCCCCTATCAGCGGCATCGTCATTGAGAAAAAGGCACTGGAAGGCCAATACGTTATGCAGGGTGAGGTACTGTACACAGTTGCAGACCTCTCAAACGTATGGATGAAGGCCAATATTTATGAGTATGAAATGGCATGGATTAAGGTCGGACAGGAAGTGGAAGTCACAACCCCGGCATATCCAGGAGAAGCCTTTATAGGAAGGATAGCCTTTATAGAACCTTTCCTGGATGATAAGACACGGTCAGTAAAGATTCGTTGCGATATCCCTAACCGTCAAATCAAACTCAAACCCTCCATGTATGTCAATGCCCGTATACGGATACCTGTTGAAGAACTTGAAGAACAAGGTAGGAATTATGTGAGTGGGCTGGATTATGTCTGTCCCAATCACCCGGAAATAAAATCCAGCAGGCCCGGTATATGCCCCGAGGACAATGTGCCTTTTATAAAGAGCCCCCCTACTCAAATTGACCCGGTTGCTACCAGTGATTTGACTGCACAGCAAGGAGAAACCGAGTATGAATATATATGTCCCATGAAATGCCATAACTCAAAGGAACCGGGTAACTGCCCTGTGTGTGGTATGAAGCTTGAGAAGAAGGAGATATCTGGTGAGGCTTTAGGCAAACAATTGACCTGTATTTGTCCACAAGAATGGGATCCAATTACAGCACCCAAGTCATGTCCCATGTGCGGCATGATGTTACAAAAGAGTATCACAGTAACTTTACCCACCGGTGAAAAGAAACAAAAATTCGTATATATGTGCCCCATGGCCTGCATGACTTCAGACAAACCAGGCGAATGCCCGGATTGTAAAAGACATATGGGTAGATGGGAAGTTAAAGATGGTTTAGGGATGAAGACAGAAAAAAGAGAATCCCAAAAGCGTAGCGTTTATGCTTGTCCCATGCATCCAGAGGTAATTTCCGATAGACCCGGGAATTGTGCCAAATGTGGAATGTCGTTAGTGAAAAGCACACAAGTGCTCGCCATTCCAGCCACAGCAGTCTTAGACACTGGCATACGAAAGATTGTCTATATCGATAAAGGCAACGGACAATATGTGGGAAAGGAAGTTGCTCTCGGACCAAAGGCCGGTGATTATTACCCCGTCTTAGAGGGTCTTCAAGAGGGAGATATAGTTGTTACATCGGCCAACTTTCTGATCGATTCCCAGAGCCAGCTTACGGGCGGTGCCAGCGCCTTATATGGAGGGGCGATGGAATTTAAGGAAGAAAAATAACATTTGAAACCACAGATTACCCAGATTTCACAGATAAAAATCTGAGAAACAGATAGAACTAAAGGCTGTTAATAAATACATGGAAAGAGATCTAAGAACACATGCAATTATCGGGGCAGCAATGGAGGTACATAGAATTGTAGGACCAGGACATTTGGAGGCAGTTTATCAGGAATGCTTGGAAATTGAGTTCAAATTTAAAGATATTCCATTTATTTCCCAACCAAGATTGGAAATATTTTATAAAGAACAAAAATTAAAAAAATATTATGTTCCTGATTTCATTGCCTACAATAAGGTTATAGTTGAAATAAAAGCAGAGCAATCCATGACGAAAATTGATGAAGCACAGCTAATTAATAGTCTTATTATTAGTCGTCATAATGTTGGTTTACTCCTGAATTTTGGTGAAAAGGTCTCTTAAGTTTAAAAGGTTTATATATTAGATAATTATAAATATTTCATTCACTACAGAAAAACTTGTATTCTCTATTAAATCTGTGAAATCTGGGTAATCTGTGGTTTCAATCTATTAAATAATATGATCAATAAACTTATTGAACTCTGTCTCAGAAACCGATTCCTCGTCATCTGCTTCTATCTCCTGATAATATTCGGCGGCATCTTCGGATTGAAGAACGTCAACATGGACGTCATCCCGGATATTGGAGAAAACCAGTGTATTGTTTTTACCGACTGGCCTGGGCGCAGTCCCCAGGATGTGGAAGACCAGGTTACGTACCCCCTAACTGTTAATCTTTTAGGCGTTCCCGGTGTAAAGGTTATACGTTCTCAGTCAGCGTTTGGATTCTCCATGATCTATATTATTTTCAAGGAGAAGATTGATTTTTATTGGGCGCGTTCCAGGGTATTGGAAAGATTAAATTTTGTACAGGCATTACTTCCAAAAGATGTTATACCAAGACTTGGACCAGACGCCACGGGACTTGGCCAGATCTTCTGGTATACTGTGGAAGGCGAAGGATATGACCTTGGACAACTTCGGTCCATCCAGGACTGGTTTGTCCGCTATCAATTAAATGCCGTCGAAGGCGTCTCTGAGGTCGCAGGTGTAGGTGGTTTTGTCAAACAATACCAGGTTGATGTCGATCCAAACAAACTGTTAGCCAATAACATGACCGTTGGGATGGTATATGAAGCCGTTCGCAAAAGCAATATCGACGTAGGCGCCAAGGTAATAGA
>JAUQXU010000236.1 GCA_030837935.1 Candidatus Brocadia sp. | reverse complement strand
ACCAAGAGGATATTCATCATCAAACCTTTCAGAAGAAGCGATATGCTGCCCAAAAGCATCGTTTGAGAACAGGATATGATCTTCTACCAGGTAACTCACCATATTATCAGGCCAGTGCACCAGTGGAGTGAGAACGAATTTGATGTTCTTCCTGCCAGTAGAGACAGTCTCATCCGACTGGACGACTTTAAAATTCCAATCATTTCTTTTATAATGAGCCAGCAACCCCTTTTGTCCATGAGGAGAGGTTATAATTGTGGCATTTTTCGCAATCTTCATGAGGAGTGGCAGACTGCCCGAATGGTCCATCTCCACATGATTCGAAATAATGTAGTGAATATCTGAAGGGTCTATAAGAGATGACAACCTCTGCATCATTTTATCGTAAAGGTAAGGTCTTACCGTATCAATTAAGGTAATTTTCTCGTCGAGAATCAGGTAAGCATTATACGTTGAGCCCCTTTGAGTTGAATAGCCATGAAAATTTCTCAAATCCCAGTCAATTTCTCCAACCCAATAAACCCCTTCTTTCAGTTTAACAGGATTCATGCATCGTCCTCCTCTCAAAAATTAAACTTCAATAAGCAGTGTATATTGCTCCCGTGCTTACCCGCGTCAGAAACTGTCGGCATAACAAAACCATAATAGCAAATCCTGGTATCAATAGGAAGGAAAATGGACACAAAACAGTGATTTTAGTGCGTACTGAAAAATTGGTACTCATGGAATTTATGAATACATCGAAGAAGCGTCATTTTTGCGTTTACTATAAATATCAGCAAATATTTACTGGCTTTTCAGAAAATCCATTCCTCAATCTCCGGATAATGTCATCTGTAAAATCTTTATCAATCCATTTATCCATGTTCATGCGTTGGTATATTCTGAGAGTCTTTGATGGATAGTTCATCCTATCAATAATAACACTATCAACATGAGGGCGTATTTTCCTTGAAAGTGCCTCTGGATTCATCGGCAGCACGGGTCCTAGAAAGGCATAGGTCTTTATTCCGTTTTGATGGAGTATTTTCAGGGCATTTATCCTTGCAGGAATGGATGGGGCGTGTGGTTCAAAAACTTTTCTCATTTCTTCATTGTCAGTTGTGATGGTAAGACCGATCTCTATGTCCTTAAATTTCTTGATCAGATCCATATCCCTCAGAACAAGAGGGGATTTCGTGAGTATATCCACGGGAAACTGGTGTTGTAAAAGGACTTCAAGGCACTGCCTCGTAAGTCTATATTTTGCCTCGACGGGTTGGTAAGGGTCTGTTACTGAACTGATTATTATACGGCCTCTCGCCATCCGTTTGAGCTGTTTTTGGAGAATTTCCGGGGCATTGATCTTGACATCCACAAAGCTTCCCCATGTCTCTGTATGACCCGTGTATCTCTTCATAAATGTTGCATAACAGTACCGGCATCCGTGAGCACATCCTACATAGGGGTTGATGCAGTAGTCAGCACCAGGGATCCCTGATTTAGTAAGGATAGACTTAACTTTTATTTCTTTAACGGTTAAACTCATAACGCAGCAAAGCCACAACTTAATCCCCCCTATCAAGGGGGCGAAGGGGGGGGTGTAAAAACCTTGCGAAAAAAGAAAGATTTTACACGATACTACTATAATAAGTTTTATGGAAAAATATTTTCGGAAATAATATTTTTGTATTATTTTAACATGAAAGGGAAAACAATGAGTGAGCTTTTTCAAATCACTAATATCGGGAAGATGGAGCTAAGAAATCGATTCGTAAGGGCTGCTACCTGGGAAGGTATGGCAGGAGAAAACGGTGAGGTTATAGAACCTCTCATCGGAATTTACCGGGAGCTGGCAAAGGGCGGAGTTGGCCTTATCCTAACAGGGTATACCTATGTTAGCAAAAGAGGAAAGGCAAATCCCGGCATGCTTGGCGCCTACGACGACAGCTTAATTTCCGGACTTAAACGCCTTGCTGATGCCGTTCATAAAGAAAGTGGCAAGGTTGCTCTACAGATTGCCCATGGAGGCTCACAGATCCAAATTCATACAGACACTCCATCCGAGGCCCCTTCTGCCATCAGGGAGAGGGCAACGGGAAATATGCCGGTTGAAATGACTATTCAGGACATACAAAGAGTTATTGGGGAATTTGCACAAGCAGCAAGAAGGGCTAAAGAAGCGGGGTTTGATGGCATACAAATACATGCTGCGCACGGCTACCTGCTTTCTCAATTCATCTCACCTTACTCGAACAGAAGAACTGACAGATATGGTGGCCATATTGAAAACAGGGCCAGGATAATCTTTGAGACATATGATGCGATAAGAAAAAACGTGGGCAATGATTACCCGGTACTGATAAAGATAAATGCATCTGATTTTGATGGCGGGGCAGGACTTACCCCGGAAGACTCTTTATGGGTTTGTAGAAAATTATCAGATATAGGGATCGATGCCATTGAATTAAGCGGAGGAATACTTGCATCCGGTGAGCTTATCCCTTCAAGGCTTGCGATTAACAGTTCGGATAAGGAGGCATATTTCAAAGAATACGCAAGGCAGTTCAGGCCACACCTAAAGTGCCCCTTGATATTGGTGGGCGGGCTTCGTTCTCTGGAGGTAATGGAAGCGATGTATCGTGAAGGTTCGGCGCAATTTTTCAGTCTTTCCCGGCCCTTTATATCGGAACCCCATCTCATAAAGAGGTGGCAGTCAGGTGATAGGGAAAGGGCCAGGTGTATATCGTGTAATAAATGCTTTATGACCGCATCCCGGGAAGGCAGGCTTTCCTGTGTAAGTTTTAAAGCGCCCCTCTAAAAAGAGGGGTTGGGGATGTGTAATAATGTATACAATACGCCCCTTAATTCCCCTCACTGGGGGGGAATAACCATCTGTCCCCGCTGGCGGGAGGGTGAAGGGGTGGCCCACTGTGGGAAAAATTTGTATTTAACGTCACCGAAGGCCTAGTCAGTACCACCAGCGTAGCTGGTGGCTTGATTAGCCCTAAAAGGGCATTGTTACTGGTACCCCTTAAGGGATACTCTTAGCTTTATTTATTAATCAGGAATGCTTTCCATTTGCACGGTTATTAATGTACAATATCAACGTTCTTTACCAATTACACGTGCTTCCCTAAAAGGGATTACTCAAATCTGAGTCATACCGATCTTCTATCGACTCATTTTCCTCTTGATCTCGTATATACTTCCGTATTTTCGCTTCATCCAAGCCTACTGTATTCACATAAAATCCTCTTGCCCAAAACTGATGACCTCGAAAATTCTGTTTCAATCGGCTATATTTCTCAAATACTATCATCGCACTTTTACCCTTCAGATACCCAACAATCGTTGATACTGAATACTTCGGCGGAATCGACAAACACACA
>JAUQXU010000235.1 GCA_030837935.1 Candidatus Brocadia sp. | reverse complement strand
AATTATTACTCGCGATAATTATAACGGCCTTTTTACCTTTTACAGATTGCATGGCACTTTCTCCCGTCTGAACGATTAATATATTTGATAAAATAAAAAATGCGAAGATCAAATTTGGCATGAGAAATCTATTTCTCATTGTGACTCCCTCATAAAAAAGCTCTTAAATCATGTATAATGCTTTTATTTTTTCAAGTTCTTTCCTAGTTCCTTCTCTACCGCCTGCACTTTATGTCCGAGCATCTGAACCTTCTTGTCCTTCCTTTCATCTATCTTTACCGTGGTATATACCCTCTCTGATAGCTCCAGCATTTTATTATGGCATTTCTTGATCAAATCAAAGACCCGATCACCATCCCCTTCCACAACAGTACCCATGGCATGGAGCTTGTAATCCAAACCACTCTCGTCGATGATTTTGACAACCTTGGCAACATAACTAGCCAGATCAACCCCTTTCCCAATAGGGATCACACTAATCTCGGCAATCATGCTACACCTCCTTTAACGTTTAACATGTGAGAAATAATTGCAGATACAACGCCTTTTCTCAATAAATTGATATTATATGAGAAGCGCTACAATTTCAAGCATGAAAGTAACACCCTGGGGGGTCAAACCTGATTTATTGACAAATAAAGCGGGGCATGCTAAAGTAATACACGTAACATGGTAAGGTCTTTACGTCGTGAATAAAATCGATTATGGTATCATGCTGCCTGTTTGATAGGCTTCCTAATACTTTATATGAACAAGAGAAGGAGAAGATATGATGCAGTGGAAAGTGCAAAATGATGATGCTGGTGCAAGGCGTTTGGTTCCTATGCTTGTTAGAGCAGCATTGATCTGTCTTGGTTTAATTATCAGCAAATGTGCTGCTGCTGCATCAAATGAATGGAACATAACTCCACATGATACAACGCAGACTGAGAAAGAACTTATTGATGAACCCTGGTCCTGTCACGAAAAGGCAGTAAACAGCGTTGCCTTCAGTCCCGATGCCAGGATACTGGCTTCGGGTAATGATCACGGTATTGTACTATGGGATTTGACGAGCATGAAAACGCTTGGTGAACCTCTTATTGGTCACCATGGGGTAGTGTGGAGTGTCGTATTCAGTCCGGATGGGAAAATACTGGCATCAGGCGGTGCGGATGGTACTGTTGTCTTGTGGGATATAGCGAATCTGAAGACTAAGGGTGAACCTGTGAATGGACACGATGGGTGGGTGGAAGGTGTCTCTTTTAGCCCGGATGGCAGAACATTGGCCTCATGCGGTGCAGATGGGCGCATCATTTTATGGGACGTGGCGAGCATGAAACCGATTGGTTCACCTCTCTATGGGCACAACGAACCAGTGGAGGGAGTGGCTTTTAGTCCGAACGGCAAGATGTTAGCTTCGTGTGGTGTAGATGGAAATGTTATTTTGTGGGATATTGAGAACATGAAACAAATTGGTGAGCCGCTAACAGGCCATAAAATGTGGGTGGAGAGCGTTGCCTTTAGCCCGGATGGTAAGGTGATAGCATCAGGCAGTGATGACGGAACGATCATCTTGTGGGATGCGGCAGGAAGAAAGCCAATTGGTAAACCCTTAACAAGCCATAAAGGTGCAGTAGAGAGCGTTGTGTTTTGTCCGGATGGCAAGACGCTGGCCTCATGCAGCATGGACAAGACCGTTATCTTGTGGAATATACAAGACAGAAAACCAATCGGTGAACCCTTAAGTGGTCATACGGAGTCGGTGGAGGGCATTGCTTTTAGCCCGGACGGCAGATTGTTAGCCTCGGGCAGCGAAGATGGCTCCATTATTCTCTGGGACGTGGCAAGTCAGAAGTCCATCAGCGTACCATTGATTGTAAACAACGGGGATTAAAGGATGATTTTATGAACATACTTATTGTAGCAGCAACATACCCCGAAATAAAATCCCTCGTATCATCAATAACCGGACATGAAGACAATGAAGAATTTTCACAAAGAACGATTCAATATCACCAAACAAGTTTTGATATAGTAATTACCGGAGTAGGATTGATGCATACGGCACATTTCATGGGAAAGGCTTTGGCAAGCAATACCTATGACGTGGCATTAAATTTTGGAATTGCCGGCAGTTTCAGTAAAAATATTTCAATTGGCGAGGTAGTGCATGTAGTGGAAGAACGCGTTGCAGATTTAGGCGCTGAAGATGGAGAAAATTTTCTGGATGTTATAGAATTGCAATTGTTAAATCCCGACCAATTCCCTTACAACGCTGGTAAATTAATACATAAAACCGATGATGTGGCTTACGGGGTATCTGATTTAAAAAAGGTAAAAGGTATTAGCGTTAATAAAGTTCACGGCTATCAGCACAGTATCGATAACGTTATTCAAAAATATCATCCTGACATAGAAAGCATGGAAGGAGCGGCATTTTTCTATAGTTGTTTGATGGAAAATGTTCCCTGTCTTCAAATCCGGGCTATTTCAAATTATATAGAAGACAGAAATAAAGACACATGGAACATCCCTTTAGCTATTAAAAATTTAAACAGACGTGCGCTGAAAATTATTCATCATGTAACACAGCACATCAGCGTCTGAATGCCACATTTCTTTCTCTCCTTGCAAAAGGTAATGCTATAATTTATGAAGCTAACCCTCGGTATTTCTCCATGTCCTAACGACACCTTTATCTTTGATGCGATGGTGAATAATAAAATCGATATGGAAGGAATGTCGTTTGAATTAGTCATTACTGATGTGGAGAAATTGAATAAACTCGCCTTTCAACATGCATTAGACATCACAAAACTCAGCTATTATGCTTATGCCCTTTTGATTAAAGATTATGTTTTATTACATGCAGGCAGCGCCCTGGGTAATAATTGTGGGCCGTTATTAATATCAAAGCCTGGAAATCAAGAACCGATACATGAACGCCTTACCATTGCAATCCCAGGGAAATATACCACTGCGAATTTTTTGCTAAGTCTGGCGTTTCCCAGGGCAACAAATAAAGTGGAAATGCTTTTCTCTGACATAGAAAATGCAATCATACAAGACAAAGTGGATGCCGGCGTAATTATCCATGAGAATCGATTTACCTATCAGGATAAGGGGCTGATTAAAATCATGGATTTAGGGGAATACTGGGAATCACAAACAGGGCTTCCCATCCCTTTGGGTGGGATTGCAATGAAAAGAAACATCCCTTCTGAAATCGCACGAAAAGTTAATCGTCTCTTAAGAAAAAGTGTTGAATATGCATGTGCCAATCCCACGTCTTCCGGAGAGTTTGTCAAGCGCTATGCCCAGGAAATGGATGAAACCGTTCGGAATCAGCACATTCAATTATATGTTAATAACTATAGTGTTGATTTGGGTGAAGTTGGAAGGAAAGCAGTGAATACACTTTTTGAATGGGCAAGAAGGAACAAATTAATCAATGACACCCACGAGAACATTTTCCTTTGATCGGCTGAATAATTTTCTGGGGCAGATACTTGCCGGGGGCGAGGGAATTACTCGCATAAGATAATTCCAAAGAAAGCCTATGACCGGATGGGTAATCCCACGAATGTGTGATTTGCCTTTTGATTCCAATCATTACAAATCAAGGCGACCCCGATATTGCTCATGACCCAAATGTTCTTTGTGACTCGTGCGGTTGCCCCAATAAAATTCCTTGACTAATAAAATTGTAATCAAGCCAGCCAGAACCCTTCGTGATTTTAAAGGTTTGTTAAAAAATATACATACGGAAGAAAACTGCGACGAGATAAGAAAAAAAACTAAAAAGCATGTGGGAAGGAGAGTTGTTCAGGGTGGAAGGCAGTAAACAGGTTGTTATAGATACCAATTTGCTTGTTCGATATCTGATCAACGATAATTTCTGCTTTAAGATTTTACAGGAGGAGGTAATTATTCTATAGGATTTAGAAGCCCATACAGACCGCAGATAATTAAAGCGCTGATTGGATTATGGGAGTCGTCCTTGATTGGTGTTTTACAATAATCACAAATCAAGGTGTGACCCGAATCCTCCCTTCATGGCTCCGACTTTTACCACGACGAGACTTTCACCCGTTAGAAGGCAGTACCCTTCCCTGGGCACGCCACTAATCAAGGTTTGATCCCCAATCCCTCCCCTAAATTGTTACGATTTTATTTAATTAACCTCGTTTTTCCAACCAGCGAGCGATATACTCCTTACTCCCTAGTCCCAAAGCAATTGCTCCACCGATACCCAAAGCCACAGCTATAGCAATAATTAACGCCTGGTATGGTGCACTGGTTATATCCGGTGCAATTCCGGAACGTTTTAATGCGGTGACAGAAGTTACGACTACTATACCGACCCGCGCTACCTGGGCAAAAAGAACATTTTTGTCCACAAGTGATTTGTGTGCAAAGCGTGCTATTATCAAACCAGCACCAAAAATAAGCAAAGCGAGAAGGACGTTGAAATAACCGGAGAAAAGATTCTCTGATGCGCTTACCAAGATATCAATTTTCAATTCTTTAAGTGCCGCAGTACCAGCCATAATTAGGATACTCACAAAGGTGATAAGTCCTGCAATGGAAGAAACAGAGCGGTTTCCTTCTGTGGGAATATTAAGGCCTATGCGTGCCGGATAATTATCAGCTCCGATGCCTGCAAGCAAATTAGTGACAATGCGGCGGCCCAGGCTTGCCACAAAAATCCCCACACCAGCAATGGCTGTAGCCAGAATAATATATTGAATGGAACCTACTACCGAATCGACTATTCCCCGAATTGGTTCTGCAATGGCTTTCACACCAAGGACGTCAAGCGCTGTGGGAATAACCCAGAGTATGATCAGTGAAAATACTGCCGTGGAAAGCCCGTTGGCTATGGGGGCCTTGCCACTAACCATGCCGAGCCGTTCATCTACTTTAATGGCTGATAGAGTATTTAGCAGGATTGAACGTATTATTTTGGCAAGGAAATATCCGATAAAAAAAATGACAGCCGCACTAACTAATCCGGGTAAAATACCAATAAATTTACCGAACAAATGGTTCAATGGATCCGTTATACGGCTTAAACCTGCAAAATCAAGTGCAATGATGAGTACAAACAGGAGTATGACGCTATAAACCAGGGTACCTACCAGGGTAGAAATGGTTGTACCTGCGCCCCCAGCCGTTTGTCCTAGTTTTTTTTCAATGCCAGACCTTTTCATACCTTTGGTTGCGGCTCTACCAAGACATTTGCTGATGAACTTTCCGACAAAGAATATTATTAAAGCTCCGATATATTTACCGGCAGGGCCGAGAGCTCCAACCCAGCTCGTGTATTTTTCATCAACACCAATGCTGTTCATCCACTCAATGAATCGTGCCGAAAAATCTGCAAGAATTACCGGATTCATAAATATACTCTCCTTTCTTAAAATGCTTTAAAAACAGGAAATAAACCAGATGTCGTTTTATCATTATGATAAAACTTTAGTCTGTTAAAACCGGATACCATTGGTTCATATACCATAATTTTATATTTTTCACAAGGAAACAATATGCAATCATTTTTTCTTAGATTACCAATAAGGCCAATAAAGAATGGATTAGGGTCAGACCTTGAAAATAGAATATAAAATCTAATCGGTCTCTTTCTTAAATCTTCTTTGTGTTTTCCTTTGTTCGCTTATCTGCAGTGAGGTCTTTGTTACCGCACTGAAACTTTTCCTGATTTGTTTATGATCTTATTTTAATTTACCCACAATTTCCTTTATCTTTTGTTCTTATTTATTGATCATATTCTCAGAAAGCCTGTTAAACAATTACCCTTTGTCTATGCAGTATATTTACCTTTCCTTCTTACCTTTCTACCAGCATCTTTGCCCTGACGAGTCTTATCTCCTCGTAGGAATAATCCTCGCCCAGTTTTTCCTTTACCGGACTTAGCGCATCCGTACCTATTTCTTTGAATACCTGTTTAATGTGCTGTTGTTTTTTAGCGTCAACAATACGATCTACGGAAATGTCTGCGCCATCCAGAATAAGCCTTTCCAGATGAGAGACGATGGTGGATACTGCAAGTCCCCTCTTTTGTGCAATTTCACGAATGGTGAAATTCTGACGGTACATTTCCAAGGTCGTTTGAATTGTT
>JAUQXU010000023.1 GCA_030837935.1 Candidatus Brocadia sp. | reverse complement strand
TTTACCTTCGTCCTTTCAGCCTGCAACTTCTGGAAGACCTGCTGGTCGACCGAATTCTTTGAATCTTCAAGGATTTTCATTTCTTCTGCAAGTAATTTCTCGCGTTTTGCAAGCCCCAATTCTCTTTCCCTTGCTTTCAGCTCAAACTCTCTTTGAAGTCCTTCTTTTATTTGATGGGAGAGCGTTTCGGTTAAAGGTATCTCTTTACCGCAATAGGGGCATGTTATTGTTTGATCTGACATATCATTATCCTAACCCGAACGAGTCGGAAAAGACAAAATCCGAAGCACGAAGTCCGAAATTCGAAACAATTTCAAAATTACAAATTCAACCGTACCAAACCTCGTTTTCAATTTCTATCACTTAATATTAGCATTACCACTGTCCTTGTGACCTGAGTTTACTCAGGTTATATATGTTAGACAACCGACTTCGTCTGTTTTCTTTATTAGCGTACTTTGTAAACTTTGTCAAGTGCCTTTTTACCTTCTTTTGTTATTTTTCGTCTTTTGTTATTTATACGTATGTGCTATATTATGCCCGAAGGTAATCCATCATCCCAGCATGAGTAATCAGGAGCGATATAAGATGAAAAAAAAACTAACTCTAATTTATTGGAAAGAAAAGAAATTCTGGCTCGGCAAACTTTTGGAACATCCGGAGATCATGACACAGGGAGAAACACTTGAAGAACTTATAGAAAATATCAAAGATGCCTATTCGTTAATGATTTTGGATGATGTTCCCCAAAACTACCAGACAAAAGAAATAACCGTATGAAAAGAAAAGATCTCATCCGCCAACTTGCGGAAGCCGGATGCGTATTTGTTAGACACGGAGCAAAACACGACATTTACGAAAATCCAAAGATAGGGAAAAAACAACCTGTTCCACGGCATACAGAAATCGATGATAAACTTGTAAAACACATAAAGAAGTATCTTAGGTTATAGATTACAACCGGCAGTATTCAAAAAGCCGTCAGGGTCACGGATTTGGCTATTTCCTGCCGTTGATCGATTGCATGATCTCCCTGAAACTTTCCAAACCAGCTTCCAAATTTTCAATAATATCCCCTGCCAGCTCATCAGGGTCGGGCAAGTTATCAAGGTCGGCTAATGACTTATCCTTTATCCATGTAATGTCAAGCGAGGTCTTGTCACGGCCAATGATTTCGTCATACGTAAATTTCCTCCACCTGCCTTCGGGATTTGTTTCACGGTTGTATGTTTCCTTCCGTTTGTGGCGGTTATTTGGATTATAGCATGTAATGAAATCTTTCAGGTCGTCCAACCGTAGGGGATTTTTTTTCAGTGTGTGATGAATATTGGTACGGTAATCGTAAAACCAGGTTTCCTTCGTCCATGCCTTTTTCCCGGCAGGTTTTGCATCAAAGAAAATCACATTTGCCTTTACGCCCTGAGCATAAAAAATCCCTGTTGGCAAACGAAGGACAGTATGCAGGTCGGTTGTTTCTAAAAGCTTCCTGCGCACCGTTTCTCCCGCTCCGCCTTCAAACAATACATTATCAGGCACCACGACGGCTGCCTGCCCTGTTGTTTTTAAAATAGTGTGAATATGCTGGACAAAATTGAGCTGCTTGTTACTCGTAGTTGCCCAAAAATCCTGCCGGTTGTAAGTAAGGTCTTCTTTTTCCTGTTCGCCTTCTTCGTTGGTAAATGTCATGCTGCTCTTCTTTCCGAAAGGCGGATTGGTAAGGACATAATCATACCGTCTGCCATCGTCGGCAACCAGCGCATCGTTGGAAGAAATCACGCTCTCGCTGTCAATGTCGCCGATGTTGTGCAGGAACAAATTCATCAGGCACAACCTGCGGGTACTGGCAACAATCTCATTACCGAAAAACGTCTTGTATTTAAGAAACTGTTTTTGCTCTTTGTCCAGCGAAGGACTACCGGCAATAAAATCGTAAACAGCCAAAAAGAAACCGCCCGTGCCGCAAGCCGGGTCTGCAATGGTTTTCTTGGGTTCAGGCCTAAGACATGCTACCATTGCTTTAATCAGCGCCCTTGGTGTGAAGTATTGCCCTGCGCCGCTTTTGGTGTCCTCTGCATTTTTTTCCAACAGCCCTTCGTAAATCTGTCCTTTCACATCGGTACCCATGGTGCTCCATTGTTCCTTGTCAATCATGTCAATAAGCTTGTAGAGTTTGGCAGGGTCTTGAATCTTATTTTGGCTCTTGGTAAAAATCTGCCCAAGGATTCCTTTTTGTTGTGAAAGCTCACGAAGCAACGTGGTGTAATGCAGTTCCAGCGCAGCGCCCCTCTTTTCAGTCAGACTTTCCCAGTTATATGCCTTGGGGATGGGAAGCTTTCGGTTGTGTGGCGGTTTGGAAAACTCATCTGCCATTTTCAGGAACAGCATATACGTGAGTTGCTCTAAGTAATCGCCATAGCCTACACCGTCATCCCGTAAGGTGTGGCAAAAGCTCCATACCTTGCTAATGATACCGGATGTGTTGTGGATGTTGTTCATGCTTTTTCAATCCTGCCCTTCTGGGTATCCAAAATCGTAGCGCACAAAGAATATTCAAACCATTCGTTAAACATTTCCATAGTTCTGTTTTGTGGCCACAAAGCTTCATCTGTGTACCAGTTGTTCAACTGATCGGTGAAAATACTGTCAAAATTTCTCTTTAACCAGTTTTGCATCTGACTGATTTCTTCGTAGCCTGACAATAAGTAAACATCCCCGTCTTTCAACTCGTCAAGGAAATCTTCTCCCGGCTCAACGGTTAACAGCCAATTATGAAACGGTTGCCTCGGTTTTAAAACCAAAGCGATTCGTTTGAGATTTTCAAAATATTGTAGCATAGTATTTTTCCCCATTTTAAACATTCCTATGTCTTGATGCTATATTGTTACCATTTATACTCGTCAACTTCGGTAGCATGGGATGTTTATAGACATGTAATTCATCTTCTTAATCCCGAAGGGATGGCATTATTATAGCATATTGGCACGCGATTGTTTTTAACTCTGAAGGGGTGATATATTTTTGTTATTGCCATTGTATTTCACCCCTTCGGGTTGGTATTATTTTATGATTTTCCCTCTATAATCATGTCATCCCTTCGGGATTAATACATGGGGGAAATATTATTTCATCCACTCAAACAAATAATTTTCATTATATTCAATTTCAAATTTTTTCAAAAAGTCAATATATTCCTCCCGGAAGGTTTTCTTGCGGTGATGTTCCTCCTGATTCAATATGTAATCGTAAACATTTTGAATATGTGAATGAGAATATGAAAATGCGCCGTATCCTTCCTGCCAGGAAAACTTCCCTGTTACCAATTTTTTCTCATTGATAAAATTGGATGAATTGTTTTTGATGTCACGAACCAAATCCGCAATAGCCATGGCAGGCCGCAATCCGACAAAAGCATGAATATGGTCAGGCATTCCATTGACAATGATTGGCTTTTGTTCTTTGCCTTTGATGACTCCGGCAATGTATTTATACAATTCATCTTTCCATTCTTTACAAATAAAATTTCCCCGTCCTTGTACAGAAAAAACAACCTGAATGTAAATTTGTGAAAATGTGCCTGCCATAGAATTCCCCCTTTTAATCCCGAAGGGATGTTATTATTATAGCAATATCATTGTGCAATTATTTCTAAACCCCGAAGGGGTGGTATATTATCGTTATCGTCATTTATTACACATCTTCTGGTTTGTGTGGTCTTTTACGGTTCATATCTATAATCCATCGTAACTCAGTCAATGGTGGAAATATTATTCCATCCACTCAAACAAATAATTTTCATTATATTCAATTTCAAATTTTTTCAAAAAGTCGATATATTCCTCTCGGAAGGTTTTCGTGCGGTGATGTTCCTCTTGATTCAATATGTAATCATAAACGTTTTGAATGTGTGAATGAGAATATGAAAATGCACCGTATCCTTCCTGCCAGGAAAATTTCCCTTTCACTAATTTTTTCTCATTGATAAAATTGGATGAATTGTTTTTGATGTCACGAACCAAATCGGAAATAGCCATAACCGGCCGCAATCCGACAAAAGCATGAATATGGTCAGGCATTCCATTGACAATGATTGGCTTTTGTTCTTTGCCTTTGATGATGCCGGCAATGTATTTATTCAATTCATCTTTCCATTCCTTACGAATGAGATTTTCCCAGCCTTTTACCGTGAAGACAACCTGAATGTAAACTTGTGAGAATGTGCCCGCCATAGAATTCCCCCTTTCAATCCCGAAGGGATGTAATTATTATAGCACATCGGTACGCGATTATTTTCTAACCCCGAGGGGGTGATATACTCTCGTTGTTGACATTGTATTTCACCCCTTCGGGGTTTGATATTTTGCTGTGGTTTTTTCCTATAATCATGTCATCCCTTCGGGATTTTTTTCTTCCGCGTCACAATCTTCGCCTCAGCCTATAATAATTACATCCCTTCGGGATTTTTTCTTTTCCACCTCGTTTTTTGTACTCTCTGCCTTTATCCTCTCCAACAGTTTTGCTGCCGGTTCGTCTTTGGGGTTTTGCTCAACCAGCATTCCTTCAAATGCCTTTTTCAAAATGCTTTGCCGCAGGGCTTCGCTTTGCTGCAAGCTTTGGGCAGTAGTTTCTTCCAGAATTATCGCAAACAGAGAAGCACCTTCACATATTTCAAGCAATAGTTTTTTAATCCCGAAGGGATGTTATTATTATAGCATATCGATACGCGATTGTTTTCTAACCCCGAAGGGGTGATATACTCTCGCTGTTGACATTGTATTTCACCCCTTCGGGGTTGGATATTGTGTTGTGGTTTTTTCCTATAATCATGTCATCCCTTCGGGATTTTTTTCTTCTTCACCTCGTTCTTCTCCCTCCCTGTCTTTATCCTCTCCAAGAGTTTTGATGCCGGTTCATCGTTGGGGTTTTGTTCTACCAGCATTCCTTCAAATGCCTTCTTCCTCACGCTTGGCTTCAATAACACCAACGGGTTTCCCATCAACAAACAGAACATAATCGGCTACCCCCGCATCGGTCAGATACTCACGAACCGCAACGCCAATTCCCGCACGAAGATTAACCCTGTTCTTATCCTGAATAAGCCAGCCGCAGACATTGAGTTGCTTATCAATACGGTCTCGTGCTCTTTGTTCGGGATTTTGATTGCTCATTGTCATAAAAACATAGCAAAACTGACGAAAACATACAAGCATCAAATTATCTTGAATGCCTTAAAAATACTGATAAAATTAAATTGGTGTTAATTCGTGGCTGAATAGTTTTAATTATATTTAGAAAAGCCACCGTATTTTTGGAGTACTTTCATGGAAACATTTTTCCTTGCCTTACTTACGGCCTTTATCTGGGGGTTTGTGCCTTTTTTGGAAAAGGTAGGACTCTCGTCCGTTGAACCCACTGCTGCATACCTGGTAAGATGCTCCGGTGTCTTCCTGGGTGTTGTAATGATCATCGCTTTTACCCCTCAGTTTCCATCCTTTGGGAAGATGGGAGTTAAATCGATTTTCTTTCTTGTCCTTGCCGGTATTCTGGCAGGGGTTGTAGCACAGTTGGTATTTTACAAGGCGCTCAAGATGGGTGAGATATCAAGGATTATTCCTATTACAAGCTGTTACCCGTTATTTACTTTTCTCCTGGGCTGGATTTTCCTGGGCGAGGAGATAACCCTATCCAAAGTGGTAGGGATGTTACTTATTTTAGGCGGCATATTGCTCCTTAAGTAAACTTTATGAATTATTATAGAAACATCTT
Organism: Candidatus Brocadia sp.; assembly: GCA_030837935.1. Lineage (GTDB taxonomy): Bacteria > Planctomycetota > Brocadiia > Brocadiales > Brocadiaceae > Brocadia. The sequence continues at coordinate 1,658 of JAUQXU010000023.1, read as the reverse complement.
CAAAAGTATTAAGATACAACTCATCTGTTACATCTGTCTTTTAACCACCGCTCCTTTGTTGTTCGTTTGTATTGTGGAATATTACAGCAGTAAGAGCGCCATTGAACAGCGAATGATCGAACAACTGACCTCCATCGCTGATTTGAAAAAAAATGAGCTGAACAACTGGTTAGAAGAGCGATTGACAGACACCTCAGTAATTGCCCGCAACAAGGTGCTTGCTGCCGCCGCAACAAGTCTTTTAAAACAGAGGAGAAGATTTGAAAGTATCGATCAGCTGAGAAAATCAGAAGCTGGTCGAATAAATTATGAGAGGATTTTAAATAATCTTCATGTCCTGAAGCAGTTTTACAAATATTATAACGTTATCTCCATTATCGATGGTGCAAACGGAGAGGTAGTCATATCCACATACCCCGATATTGTGGGTAAAACTTTGAGTTCGTTTAGCAGTTATATCGACACCCTGGAAAAAAAAGATGTGGCCGTAAAAGACATCCACACCTCAGAGCTAACCGAACAAAACTGTATGACGTATTTTTGTCCCGTTTGTATGACAGATACCATCACCCTGGAAAGCAGTGATATCATCATCGGTGTTATATTGTTGGACGTTAATGTTAAAAATAGCATTGAACCGGTGATTCGTAACTGGCCAGGGATGGGAATTACGGGAGAGACACTCCTGGTAAGGAGGGAAGGAGATACCATCATCTATTTAAATGACCTTCGTCATAAGCCGGGAGCAGCCTTACAATTTGTCAGCCCCATTCATTCCACCTTAGATGTTCCTTCTGTATTAAGTTCCCGCGGAGAAGAGGGGATTAAAGAGTCTATAGATTATAGGGGCGTTCCCGTACTCTCTGCCTATCGGCACATCCCCATCCTCAATTGGGGGCTAGTGGCAAAGCAGGATGTAACGGAGGCATTTGCGCCGGTTGAAAAACTCAAAAACCGTGTTATTGTGCTGATCCTTGTTTGCATTACCGTGGTCATTGCCCTTGGCATTTCATTCACCAACCGGATCACGCAACCCATATTACAACTGGCACAGGGGGCAAAGGCTATTGCCTCGGGAAATCTCGATCATCGCATATCGATTATCTCGGAAAATGAGGTGGGTCTTCTTGCCAGGGAATTTAATCACATGGCTGAGAAACTGAAGGAGTCATATTCGAATCTGGAGAAAAAGGTGGAGGAACGAACTGCCCAATTGTTGCGTGCGGAGCGACTCGCTGCGGTTGGAGAACTTGCGGCTGAGGTGGCCCACGAAATCAATAATCCATTAGGTGGATTGCAGAATTTTGCAAGTATGATTGAACATGAACCGGAAAATGTTTCACAAACAAAGAAGTATGCCACTCTTATGCTGGAAGGACTCAAACGCGTGGAGTTGATTGTAAAACGCCTTTTGACCTTTTCCAGACCCTACACACTTCATATATCAGAAAACAATATTAACACGGTTATAAGAAGCTCTCTTGAATTTATAGAACACAAGACTGAGCCCTGGCATGTTACTATCCATACAGAACTCAGCGAATCGCTTCCGCCTCTTTCGATAGATGCGGACCATATTTCTATGGTATTCATCAACATCATGGTGAATGCCCTTGAGAGTATGCCAAATGGGGGAACACTGACTATAAAGACAGATA
>JAUQXU010000234.1 GCA_030837935.1 Candidatus Brocadia sp. | reverse complement strand
AAGTATGATTTGGATGGAAACATTTTAACCTTTTTCTGATTTGTTTATCGATCGCATTTACTTTACACACAATTTCCTTTGTCGTTTGTTCTTGTTTATTGATCACATTCTCGGACAGCCTGTAAAGATCGGACGGTACTGTGTGGGCATGGGGGAGCAACTGGAGTGGACAATTGGGAAACGAGACCTTCGTGGGCGCCTCGGAAGTACCAATCCAGGCCAACAGTCTTTCTAACATTTCGGCCATTGCCTGCGGAGGTGATCATAGCCTTGCCATACGGTCATCAGACAATACTATCTGGGCATGGGGAAACAATTTTTACGGACAGCTCGGAAACGGATTAAGCACGAACAGTACCGCACCCGTATTGGTAAATGGTCTAAGCGATGTCTCGAAAATACATGGGGGATATATACACAGTCTCGCACTGGTATCAGACGGAACTGTATGGACGTGGGGAAACAATCGGTATGGGCAATTAGGAGACGGCTCAACCTTAGAAGAAAGACGCACCCCGGGACAGGTAATGAATATTGCAAATATAATTAATGTTGCCACTAAGGGTTGGCACAACCTTGCCTTGAATTCGGATGGGAAAGTATTTTCGTGGGGAAACAATTCCAATGGACAATTGGGAGATGGGACACTTTCTGAAAGGAATATTCCTGTTAATATAGAAGGACTGGAGGATATTATCGATATTGGTTCAGGGTGGCAGCACGGCCTTGCTCTAAAATCAGACTGGACAGTTTGGGCTTGGGGAGATAACAGATTTGGACAGCTCGGAGATGGGACTTTTAAAGACAGAAAAACACCAGTACCAGTGAAAAATTTCAATGTGAACACAATAAAATATATCTCTTTCTAAAAACGAAGAAAGATAAATAGACAAATAAACTGAGGATGATTATAATAAATTTAGTTTGCATCCTTGCAGTAAATATAAACTAAATTTTAAGGAGGTTTTTAAAATGATAAAACTTCAAATTCAATCTGACACAAAGGATGATGTTATTGATATTATTCGGGCTGCCATCTCTGCTGAAATCAAAAGGCTCGAAATCGGCCTGAGTAAAACGAACAAGCAAATTGAAAAATACGAAACTAAATACCATGTAACGTCAGAAGTATTTCAGAAAGAGTTTTCAGCCGAAAATCTGAAAAAAGGAGACCGGGAATATATAGAGTGGGCAGGCGAGTTAAAGATTAGAGAAAAGATAAGGGAAGACCTGAGAAAGCTAAAAGAAATAGAATATGTTGCTCACTGAATATTTCGCCAGGCTTGTAAAGGTCGTTGAGGAATATTACAAAACCAATTTAATAATCGATTCTGATTTGCACATTGATTGTAGAACCGAAAAAATTGGGATAATAAAAGGAACCATAACCTTTATTGACAATTCAAATTTATTCTTTACGGAATACCTCGATGTCAGATACAAGGTTGAAAAATTTTCCTATTCTTTTCATTATCAGCAAAAGGACGGAAAGCTACTATTCAGATACGATAATGCCGATCATAAACCACGGTTGAGTTTCACATCTCACAAACACCTCTCGTCGGGTGAAATAATCCAATCTAGCATACCCGAAATAAGCGATATTTTTGAGGAAATAATGGATTATCTTTTATGAACCGCAAGACAAATTAGCAGAATATAGTTAATGAGCATAGGAATGATACCTTGTTCAACTATGACTTTAATAGTGAGTAGGTTTAAGCACCCTTCTGCTATAGTTTAATTACCTTTAAATCATTTTACAATATTTGTATCGAGGCTAATCCTTCCATTCATCCAGATTTACCCTTTCAAACTCCTCTTCCACTATTCTTAACATCTTGTTCGCCTCTTCTTCACTCAATATACCAGCAAATCTTAGGATGGGAGATAACTCCTTTTGCTTAACAGCAATAGTTACTTCAACCTCTGTATTTTCCCTTAATCCTTCAATTGGTTCTAATGGTCTTAATATACCATGTTCATATAGTGCATGGATAGTTTTCGTCATTTCTTAACACTCTTTTTACAGTAATTATGCCAACTCTAATAACTTATATAAGTACTTTTATATGCTTGCGGATATTTGTTTTTTATCGTACATTAGATGAAATGTAAATATTTATGATAAAAAATAAAATAGATTTTATAAACATGCTTTTAATTGACTGAAATAAAAGAAGGCAAAAAGTAAACTTATAGCCGCTTATTGAAATTAGCATGGAGTTTTATTCGATTCTTTCAAGAAATTACCCTTTTCTTTTTATATTTGATTATAAAATCCCTATCAGATACTGTGCCATGACACACTTGTGTGACGTTACACTTGTGTGTCATGGCACACTTTTTATATCGCATTTAAGTATATCCATTGATGTTTATATCTACTCCTTTGGATTCATAAGTGGTTAAATTTTATAGAATTGTAAGATAATCAACATAAATTTTTCCTGTGTTCATGTAACGGCATTAATTTTGCTCATATTTCGATAAGGGCAAACCACGGGTAACCGTGGGGCGCAAAGTAACAGGGTCTTTTAAACAGTTTGAACGGTTTAAGCGGTTTAGTGGAAAGACAGCCTTACTGCCAAAAATTATTTTGAAAGAATGTTTTGTAGTAAGGCTTTTTTTGTTTTCGGGATTAAAAATGAACGTAACAGGGAATACAAAAACCTTTAAAAATCAGGATCAAAGAGATCGTTCACGATTTTTTTCTCAGGGTTTTTATCATAACCTGATGCATCCTACGCATCTCAAACGTTTCCTTTTTTTCCTGCTCCTTGATTTTGTAATAATTGTATTTTCGCTGTATCTCTCTTTTTTCATTCGTTTCGAGTTTACCATTCCTTCTGAATATATATTACTATTAATGAATGTAATTCCATTTTTCCTTTTGATAAAGCTAACTTCATTTTATTGCTTCAAGGTCTATAAAATCACATGGAGATATGTGGGCATCAACGATCTCGTAAATATTGCCGTTGCACAAACAGCATCAATATCCATGCTGATGATACTTGTTTTGATCCCCCTGCCGGCAACGTTTCATTCTTCTATTCCAGATATCTTCCCTTTTGACATGCATCTCAATGGATTCCCAAGAAGCGTCTTTCTCATAGACGGAATTGTTTCCTTTGTTTTATTCTGTGGATTGAGGTTCTCTAAAAGGCTATTTTTTGAAATTATTCATAAAAGGGCAACCACACATGCCGGCAAGAAAACCCTCATTATTGGCGCCGGAAACACAGGAGATATGATCGTGCGGGACATGAAAAGGCAGGGGTATAGAGATTATTGCCCCATAGGAATGCTGGATAACAACAAAAATAAGGTCGGGGCATGTATCCACGGTTTAAAAGTCCTTGGCACAACAGACAAATTAAAGGATGTTGTCTCTCATTATAAAATCGAGGCAATCATTATAGCCATTCCGTCACTCAATTATAAAACCCTCAGGAAAATATATGAATCAGCAAAACAGCTCAAGGTAAACACGATAAAGATTGTACCGCGGATATATGATTTCCACCGGCCGGATATCAACACGAAGAATCTTGAAGATATATGCATTGAAGACCTTTTAGGACGACAGAAAGTACAAATAGATTACCAGGAAATAAAAGACTTTTTAAAAAACAAGGTGATTCTTATTACCGGGGCCGGAGGGTCTATCGGCTCCGAACTTGTTATGCAGGTGTGTTCATTCCAGCCCAAACAAATCGTTCTTTTCGATATCGATGAAACCGAACTCCATAAGGTAAAACTACGGCTGGAAAGGCTGTTTCCGGATTATTTCCACGGTCAACCAGCACATTCGCGGGTGCAGGGCAACATGGTTTTTATAACAGGGGATATACGGGATGAATATGTAGTCAATGAGACGTTCAGAAAATTTAAACCCCAGGTGGTATTTCACGCTGCAGCCAATAAACATGTGCACATGATGGAGATCAATGCCCGGGAGGCTGTTCAGGTAAATATGTTTGGGACCTATCAGGTTGCAAAGGCCGCGGCAGATCACCAGGCAGAGAAGTTTATTTTGATCTCCACGGATAAAGCCGTATGTCCGACCAGTATTATGGGCGCTACAAAGAGGATGGCTGAATATATCTGTACGGCGCTGAATGGCTGTACGAATACCGGCTTTATCTCAGTGCGGTTTGGTAACGTCCTAGGCAGCCGGGGAAGTGTGTTACCTATATTTCTGGAACAATTAAAGAAAGGCGGGCCCCTCACCGTGACCCATAAGGATGTGCAAAGATTTTTCATGACCATCCCGGAGGCCGTGTCGCTCGTGCTGGAGTCATCCACCATAGGAAACGGTGGAGAAGTTCTTGTCCTGGATATGGGAGAGCCGATACGCATTGTAACCCTGGCTGAGGACTTGATACGCATTCATGGACTCGAACCGTATAAAGAAATCGACATAGTATTTACCGGCCTGAGACCCGGCGAGAAGCTCTTTGAAGAAATTCTTACCGCGGAAGAAGGCACGACTGCAAGCAGACATGAAAAAATATTTATTGCGAAAAATAGCGAACGATACTCGAGAGAAGACATTGAAAAGATGCTCAAAGGTTTTGAGAAGCTGCTCAAGGTATTGCCGATAACGGAAGATTATGAAATCATCCGGGACACCCTGAAAAATTATGTAAAGAGCCTCGATAGAAGGAGACAAAAAAGACCGCCCGGCGGGCCCAAAGGCATCGCAAACACGGTATTATCACAAGCCGATGAAATGGATATCCAGCGCCATAAAACGCAATTCGATGAGTTATTGAAGGTCTTGCCAATACTGGAGAATCACGAGAAAATCATCCGTGATACCCTGAAAAATTATGGAAAGAGTCTCGAAAGGAGAAGGCAGAAGGTCAATTTCCTGACTCAGCCCGGAATGATGCCTCACCCGGAGCGTAGTCAAAGTGCGCCCGAAAACCTCAACAGTTAAAGTAGCTAAAGGACTAATTTAACGTTATGAATTTCAAAGTTGTGGTTGTAGAGCGAAGAGGCTCTTCGCTCTACATTAAAAAGTAGCCGAAGACCTGATTTAACGTTAAGGAATTTTAAAATTGTATGATTCACCTCTAAAAACATGTCCTCACAAAAATGGGGAGAGGGGATACAGGGGTGTGTAATTTTGCCGTAACGCACCCCCCTACCCCCTATGGTAGGTCAGGCGTCCGCGCCTGACATTATAATGACAAGCGTGAACGCTTGTCCTGCCAATTCGGAGAGCTTAAATAGTAGCGCAACCGTCCCGGTTGCAAAACGTCAAAGACAAAATGTAAAGATCATGAAAGATTTCTGCGCTCTCTGTGGCAAATATTTTGACAATGATTGAATTAAAAAAAGGAATGTGATTTATGCCTGACCATATGCCATCACAACAGGACGTACATTTAATCGACTATCTCAACGTCGTCAGAAAGCGGAAATGGGTGGTTATCGTCTTCTTTCTGGTCGTGGTCACCACCGTTATCGTTGGATCGTTCTGCGCCACGCCCATCTATAAGGCAACGACGCAGCTCATGATAGAAAACAATGATTCACTCCTGAATGAAATGGCAGATGTCTCAAAGGTTAACATGAATTCTGATGTTCAAAATAAGAGTTATTACCAGACACAATACAAATTACTCGTGAGCAGGAGCCTTGCAAAGGGTGTCATTGAAGAATTAGAACTCTGGAAGGACTGTAAATTAAAGGACGCCGGAAATGCGGAAGGGAAAAGCGCATTGCCCGGCAATTCATCCGGTCAATCAGACGTCCGGAATGACCCCCGTATCATCAAGTGGTACCTCAAAAATCTGGAGATCTCCCCTTTACGCGAGACCCACCTGGTTGACATCGGCTTTCAGCATCCATCGCCTGAAAGGGCTGCACTCATTGCCAATGCCCATGCGCGCACGTTTATTGAAAGGAATAACCATATCCAGCAACTAGCCTCCCAGCAGGCATTGGACTGGCTTAAGGGACAACTCTTTAATCAGAAAATCGAGGTGGGAACCTCACAAAAGGCGGCGTACGAATATAAATACAAACAACTCAGGTCGTTTACCATTGACGATGACAGTGTCTTTTCCATACCCGAGGTCGAGCAAAATGTTGTTATCCAGAATCTCCATGAACAATTGGCCAGGCTGAAGGCAGAAAAATCGCTCCTGACCACCAGGTACGGTCCCAAACACCACAAGATAATCGAGATCGATTCCAGCATCAGAAAGCTGGAACAGGGAATCATTGATGAAATACAAACCATACGGAAAACAATCAGGACAGAATTGAACCGGATCGCAGCGCTTGAAAAAATTAACCAGCAGCAACAGCATACACCGCAGCGGGTAGTGAAACCGTATAGCGAAAAGGCCATTAACTATGACATGGTGCGCCTGGAGGCCGAAAGCGACAAGGTGATTTATGACATCCTGCTCACGCAGGCAAAAGAAGTCAACCTTACCGGCACCATGAAAAAGAGCAATATCCGCATTGTGGATGATGCAGAGGTGCCGCTTTCCACGTTCAAACCGCGCATCCTTTTAAATGCCCTCCTCTCTATCGTAGTGGGGTTGACCTTTGGTGTGGGACTCGCCTTCTTCCTGGAATATATGGATAAAACCGTACGAACCCCGGAGGACGTTACCAAACATCTGAGACTGCCGGTACTGGGTGCAATACCCTATGACAGGTCTTTAAACGGGAACAAAACGCCTGCCCTGCCCTGGAACGAAAATCGCCGCGACAGGCAAAAGCCGGTGAAAGAAGGATATGCATCATATGATATTTCGAGCAGTTTCGTAGCCAGATTGCCCCTGATGCATTCTGGCATGCACGGACACGTGTATGTGGTGGAAAGCACAACCAAAGGAGAAGGGAAGACCACCGTTCTGGCAAAGTTGGCAACAAACCTGGCAAAAGGTGGATTACGCGTAGTCATGGTGGATGCCGACCTGCACCACCCGTCACTGCATCAGGTGTTTGGGATGGAGAGCGGCGGAGAGCATGGATTGTTACATGCCATGGAAGTGGTGTTTGCACAGAACATCACGCAGGGCAACTTAAAAGACTACAGCGTGGACGACCTGTTTTCCATCATTGCCCTGAAAAGACTCAGCGGGCAACTCGCCATTAAAAATGACGTCCTGAGCATGACAGCCCTCTTTGAAAATGGCCGTTTATTTCATGTCCAAAGTAAGGACATTCCGTTTAACAACCGTCTGGGAACCATGCTCCTCCGTGGAGGGTTCATTACCGAGGACCAGTTAAAGGATGCCCTGGAACGAAACCAGCGCACGGGATTCCCGCTCGGATACATCCTTATCAATGCAGGTTACGTGAATCAGGAGCAGCTCAAAGGCCCTTTAAAGCTACAGATGGAGGAACACCTCCAGAAACTCTTCAGCTGGAAACATGGTACTTTTACCTTCGAACCGGGGAGTGTCGAAATATACGAAGATAAAAAAATCTACTTTGAAGAGGATTACACACCGATCGCCAGGCGTTTGGGGAATACAGCGGGAAGCCGATTCCTGAAGCGTGAGGTGTTTTCTCACGTTCAACACGTGAATGGCCTGAATATATCGCTCTTGCCGGCTGGCACAGGCCTTATAAACCCTGACAGCCCCCTTTACTCTGCGATCCTCTCAAAATACCTGTATTTCCTGAAACAACAGTACGACGTGGTGCTCGTGGACGCGCCGCCATTGTTGGAGGCCATGAATACCGCGATGCCACTGCTGAATTTTGCGGATGGGGTAATCTTTGTCATCAAATCAGGTCACGTCACCATCGAATCCATTAACAGAGTTACTACGTGCATGACAGAGAACAAAACCCGCATCCTTGGCGCCGTATTAAATCAAGCAAAAACAGGAGAATATTATTATGGCTAGCGTAAGCTTGCCCGCCTGCACGCTTGTCCGCTTGCATTGAAGGGAACGATACTTGAATAATAAAAGCTTAATCCCATTACAAAGTTTTATCAGGAACAATCACACATGCTGAACATAGGCGTCAAGAGGGCCATATACACATGTTGCCCGGATTTTTTGCATCCGGTTCTCAATCGCGTGGAAGCCTCGGAAATCGGCTACCGTCTCGCAAAAGGGGTGTTCTGGTCGATGTCCGGGGCGGTGATCTCGCGTGGCCTGATGCTTGCCGCCTCAGTCCTCGTCGCCCGAATGCTGGGCAAGACGGGCTATGGCGAACTGGGGATGATCCAATCCACGGTTGGTATGTTCGGGGCCTTCGCCGGGTTCGGCCTTGGCCTGACCGCCACCAAACACGTTGCCGAGTTTCGCCTCAGTGATCCCGAGCGAGCCGGACGGATAATCGGCCTTTCCGGGCTGGTCGCCATGGCCACCGGCGGACTAATGGCATTGGGACTGGTCATGTTCGCCCCCTGGCTTGCACAACATACTATTAATGCCCCGCACCTGGCGGGTGTGCTACGTATTGGCGCTGTGATGCTCTTCATCAGCGCGCTCAACGGGGCACAGACCGGGGCACTGTCCGGTTTTGAGGCCTTCAAGACCATCGCCTATGTCAACCTTTTTGTTGGCCTGATCTCATTCCCTATCCTTGTAGGGGGGGCATACTTCGGCGACATTACCGGCGCGGTCTGGGCGCTGACGATCAATCTCGGCTTTAATTGGTTGCTCAATCATTTTGCCCTGCGCAAGGAAGTACGGCGATACGGTGTTCCTTTTACTCTCAGAAAATGCAGAAGTGAATTTGCTATTCTGTGGAAGTTCAGTTTGCCTGCAGTTCTCAGCGGAGCTATGGTCGGCCCTGTTAATTGGATATGCAGCGCACTATTGGTCAATCAGCCTGATGGATATGGTGAGATGGGCATTTTCAGTGCCGCAAATCAATGGTATGCCATACTGTTGTTTCTTCCGGGTTTACTAGGCCAGGTTGTGTTACCTGTTCTTTCTGAAAAGTTTGGTCAAAAAGAGACAAGACAGTCTATGAAAACAATGGGTCTCGCGATAAAGGTGAACGCGCTATTAGTGTTACCATTTGTACTATTAGCAAGCATTGCCAGCCCTTACATAATGAATCTTTATGGCGATGGTTTCAGGAGCGGCTGGCCGACCCTTGTTGTTGTTCTCTTGACGACCGGACTCGTCGCTATACAAACACCTGTTGGACAGTTTATTGCAGCATCTGGAAAAATGTGGATCGGGTTTGCTATGAATAGTGGCTGGGCCCTTACCTTTGTCGTAAGCACGCTATTACTGATTAATTTGGGTTCTCTCGGTTTGGCCACTGCAAGAGTAGTAGGTTACATTTTCCACACAATATGGGTATTTGGCTTTGCCTACTATCTTCTGGCTATGGTTAAACAACGGTGCATGCGCTGTTGATAAACATAGGAAAATTATGAGCATCAATACAAAAAATTATTGGGAGAACCGATTTGCATTGGGGGACTGGGAAGCCAAAATGGGTCGTCAGCAAACGACTCTTTTTGCAAAGACACTGGTGCGCTATCTAAGAATCCCAGCAGAGTTCTCTGGAAAAATTCTTGATTTTGGTTGTGCTCTTGGAGAGGCCATGCCAATCTATCGAGAGCAATACAAATGTGCATCATTGATTGGTGTGGACATATCGCAAGCAGCAATTGCAAAGTGCAAAGAACGGTATGGCAATATCGCTCAATTTATCAATTGCGATTACACTCAGGTCCCAGACGCTGATGTGATTGTTAGCTCTAATGTTTTTGAACATTTGTCAAACCAGATCGAAGTTGCAAGGCAATTGCTTACTAAATGTACCGATTTTTATATAATAGTGCCGTACAAAGAAGTT
>JAUQXU010000233.1 GCA_030837935.1 Candidatus Brocadia sp. | reverse complement strand
ACCCCTCCCCAAAGGACCACGGATAGCGTTGATTACGAATGCCGGAGGGCCTGGAATTATTGCAGCAGACGCCGTAGAGCGGTCAAAATTGGAAATGGCAACATTATCTAAAAGCACCATCGACCTCCTTCGTTCTTCCTTGCCGCCTATGGCAAATGTATATAATCCCGTCGATGTGCTGGGAGATGCAAAAGCAGACCGGTATAAATTCGTTGTCGAAACGGTATCAGCAGACCCCAATGTGGACATAGTTCTTATTATCTTGACGCCTCAGACTATGACGGAAATAGAGAAGACGGCAGAGGTCATTGGCGAAATTTCAAATTGTGCCGGCAAAACCGTGGCGACTTCATTTATGGGGGGCAAAAGGATTAAAAATAGCTTAAAGATTATGTGTCAGAGAAAGGTGCCTAACTATCCATTTCCTGAACGCGCAGTATCAGCCATCGAGGCCATGTACAAATATACCTTATGGCAAAAAAAACCAATTCCAGAAACGAAAAAAATGAATATGCAAAAAGAGCAGGTAGTGTCTGTCTTTGAAAAAGTAAGGCAAACAGGACGCCAGGATCTGGGAGAAGATGAGGCAAAGCAGGTCATTTCGGTTTATGGTTTTAAGATTCCCAGGAGTATTCTCGCTACATCAGAAACAGAGGCGGTAGAAGCCGCAGCGGAGATCGGCTATCCGGTTGTTGCAAAAATTTCTTCACCTGACATCCTTCATAAATCTGATTTTGGCGGAGTAATAATTGGAGTAAAAAATGAGGCAGAGATTCGAAGGTTTTTTTGTGATATTACACAAAAGGCGCGCAGGCTTATGCCGTCTGCAGAAATAAAGGGCGTCTTAGTGCAACAAATGATTACGGGTGGCAAGGAAGTAATCCTGGGAATGTCGCGTGATCCGCAATTTGGTCCCTTGCTGATGTTTGGACTAGGCGGTATTTACATAGAGGTACTAAAAGATGTCACATTCCGAATAGCGCCCATTGGATTACGTGAAGCAGAAGAGATGGTACGGGAGATTCGATCTTTTCCGCTTTTACAAGGCGTGCGTGGCGAAAGACCCGTTGACATAAATGCCCTTGTAGATGGTATTATAAGACTTTCTCAGTTAGTAACCGATTTTCCTGAGATTATGGAAATGGATATAAATCCCTTGATGGTATTCCCCGAGGGAGGGGGAGCTATGGCCGTAGATGCGCGCCTCACGATATCGCAGACAGGAGCAAACTACCATCAAAAAGGACAGGAGACCGTGAGCCTCAGGCAATCAGCAAATGAGATTACTTACAGCCCACCGCCTACTGCTTACTGAACGGGGTAAGCTAAAACATTATCAAACGTTGCTTAAAAAATATTTTCACCTTATATATTACTGTATAAAAGGGGGTTATCATGATACCCATATTTATTGCCTCTGTCTCGCCTTTTTCCGGAAAGAATTTAATTTGTCTCGGCCTGGGATTAAAATTCAAGGGGGATGGATACAAGGTAGGATACTTTAAGCCTGTTGGATTTTCGCCCGCCATTGTTGAAGGCGTACTCACCGATGAGGACGCCGTCTTCCTTTCAAGGGCGCTGGAAGTTAATGAGCCGCTCCAATCTATTTGTCCTGTCGTGTTAACTGATGAAGTCATGGGAAGCCTGATGGGTGGCGAAGAACTGAATATCCGTCAAAAAACGTTGACAGCCTTCAATCTTGCCTCGGAAGGAAAGGATATTATGATCACAAGGGGTTTGGGAAGACTCTCTGGTGGCATATGTCTGCGTTTTTCAGAATTGGATTTTATCAAAGAATCACATGCAAAGGTGATCTTTGTAGATAAATTCCAATCGTACATCGACACGCTCGACGGATTTATCCACGCAACAAAGATACTTGGGGATCAATTGCTGGGTGTTGTATTTAATTTGATTCCTTCAACAAAAGTGAGTTATATACGGGAACTCATGGTTCCCTTTTTAAAAAGTAATGGTATAACAACCTTAGGTATTATTCAAAAAGACCCGGTCCTTGGCGCTGTACCAATCAGGGAAATTGTCGACACCCTCAACGGGAAAATCCTCTGTTGCGAAGACAAGGCAGATGAATTGATTGAACATTTCATGATTGGGGCCATGAATGTCGAGAGCGCCTTGAGTTATTTTCGAAAGATCTCAAACAAGGCAGTAATCACGGGCGGAGATCGGAGTGACATCCAACTTGCTGCCCTCGAAACCCCTACAAGGTGCCTCATTCTCACGGGTGGACTCTATCCAAATGCTTCTATCCTGGGCCGCGCCCAGGGGATTGGCGTACCGATTATAGTAGTGAGATCGGATACAGCAACTACGCTTGAGGCCTGTGAGAATCTTTCTGGATTCGTCAGCTTGCATTCCAAGTCTAAGATACAGCGCGCAGCGGAAGTTGTAGCGCGGGAAATAGATTTTAAGACTCTTTATGCACAATTGGGATTATCGAAATAAATATTTCCACGGTAAGAATTACACGGCTGCAGATAATAAAACATGATATTAATTTGATAATTACAGGCTTTCTGCATACCTATAGTAGACGACAAACGAAAGTTGTCATTCCTGCGAAAGTAGGAATCCTGCATTTGCTCTATTTTTTGGATTCCCACTTTTGTGGGAATGACATTGAGTAATATGATATCAACTATTTTATGATGTTCACAATACTGTATTGACTCACTATTTTCTGCAGAGAGACAAACTACAAGTCATGCCAAAAATCAACGATGCCACAGACACAGACTTAAAGGCCATTGATCCCCTCAGAAAAGAATTTTCTCATGTGGGTTGAAAAATTACAGTAACTCGGCTGGAAGCGGGGAATACTTTATTTTATCAAAAGGAGTGTGTTTTAAGTTCTGATGAAAAGAAAATGCAGACAGAGGCTTTATCATTGACTATTTTTAAGCATGTGGCTACAATAGCCACAAGGAGATAATTATGCACATTGTAGGTGTCAGAGAGTTAAAGAACAGGCTTACGTACTATCTGGGTCTTACAAAGGAAGGAGATAGAATTATCGTAACAGATAGAGGCACGCCTATTGCGGTGCTTCACAGTGTTGATAAAATAGAAAAAAATGCAGGGTTTGAAGAAAAACTTGCTTTACTGGCAAAACAAGGAAAAATAAGACTTCCCAGAAAGGGTACCGGGTTAATGCCTTTCAGACCCGTAAAGGTAAAAGGCAAACCCGTCTCTGAAACGGTTATCGAGGAAAGAAGGTGATATATTTAGATACGAGCGCTTTTGTCAAAAAATACGTTGCAGAAGAAGGGTCTGAGAACATAGTCACTATTATGCAAAGTTCTGTAATTGCAACATCCAGACTAACCTATCCGGAAATATTATCTACCTTTGTAAGACGATTCAGAGTCGGAGACATTACAAACAATAAATTGAAAGAAATATTGAAAGATTTTGAATCTGACTGGGATTGCTTTACCATATTGGATATTCACGAAGAACTCCTGCCAATTATAAAAAATGTAATTGAGAAACATTATCTGAGGGGAGCCGATAGCATTCATTTATCTTCAGCATTGTGGCTGAAAGATACAATAAATGAAGATGTTGCTTTTGTAGCCTCCGATATAAACTTACTTAACGCTGCCAGTTCTGAAGGCCTGAATAGTATAAATCCTGTAGTTTATAAATAGTAACAAGGCATTCAAATAACTATGCCGAACATAAGCGAGGTGACGGATACGGAACCCTGCTTACTATTGCAGAACAGGCTTTGCAGTGACAAGTTTAAAGATAATTGAGCGACTGCAGAAGCTCGGCTGGAAGCGGGGAGATACACGCTTTATCAGCACAATGAGTTATAATTATTTCATCGAATAAGACATGGATAAGGAGGATGCCCTATGAGTGTTATAACGAATTACAAAAGAGAGTTAATGACTATAACTCAAGATTTACCTGATAAGGAAATAAGAGAGGTATTGGATTTTGCCCGCTTTCTCAAGGCAAAGAAAGAAGGGTTTTCATATGCACAAGTTAAAGACAGCGCTGAATATGTCAGGACTCTTAGGGCAAAGGAGGGTAAGAAGGGTAAATCAGCAAAGAAATTTATTGACGAGCTAATTGAATGGCAAAAATCAGCATCCTGATAGATATTGATATTTTTATTGACGCTCTCAAGGGTATCAAAAGCGCAAAGGAACTGCCTTTGCTGACAAGAAACAAAAAGCATTTTGAATATATAGAGGAAATAACTCTCCTTCCAGCATACGAAGATAATTAAGGTTATTCAATAAGCAACCATGCCCGGAATAAACGAGACGAAGGATACGGATTTAAAGATTATTGAAGATTGTAAGTATTTTATGG
>JAUQXU010000232.1 GCA_030837935.1 Candidatus Brocadia sp. | reverse complement strand
ATCGCTGTTCTGCTCCATTTCAATATTTTTGGTAAAATACCAGAGCTTCTTCTTGCAGAGGAAATAATAGTTAATCTGTGTGCCGGTGAAACGGATATTTGTTTGTTCTGTAGTGTTCATTATATATATCCATTCAGTCTTTCAATTTTCTCAATATACTGGCTAACTCACTTTTGTTAAGCTTTCCCGTTGAAAGGTCCAGCATAGCATCGTAAAGTTTCCCCTGAAAATCTGAAATGCTGATTCCATGAAGTTCGAGAAAAACCAGTGCAGATACCAGGGCGGTTCGCTTATTACCATCAACAAAAGGATGGTTTTTACCGATGTGAAATGCATAAGCCGCTGCCATTTCATAAATATCGTTATGCAAGTACTCACCATGAAAAGATGCGTGGGGCATTGCAATAGCTGAAGATAAGAGATTTATATCCCTTATCCCCGGCAATCCTCCATACAATCTCATCTGATTGCTGTGTATATCAACAACTTCGGCAAGGGTCAGAAAAAGGACATCCTTCATCATTCGGCCAGCTTCTTGAGTGTTTTTTCGTGTTTTTTATTTACCTTTCCTAAAGCCGCTTTAAACTTTTTATCTCTATCCTTGTCATGAACTGGAGAAATAATAAGACTTTCTCCGTCAGTAGTGATTTCAAGTGGTGTATTCATATCAACCTTGAGAATTTCCAAGATGGGTTTATCAATAATTAATGCTGCGCTGTTACCGTGTGGGACCAGATTTTTAAGCATATTACCTCCTGAAATTTAGCAGTTTGTAAATTTTTAATACCGCGAAGACACCAAGTCTCGAAAAAAATCCTGATGACTTATAGTAACCGCTAAAAGAAAGTTGTCATTGCGAGGAGGAACGACGAAGCAATCTCAAACAGGGATTGCTTCGCTGCCCGCTCGCAATGACGGATTCATGCCAACGTATTTATGACGTTTACTATAGTGACTGTATAGCAACATTGAATTTTCTTAACGTAACTTTATGTATATACATTGTACTACCATCATATTCTTTATTCAATCCATTTTTCCCTTTTAGTGTCTCCTAACTATTTTTGACAGGATTAACAGGATAATCAGGATATTTTAATCATGTTCATCGTGTCCATCCCTGATAAGAAAATTAGTGTTTATTTGTGTCCATTCGTGGCTAAACTCCTTTTCTATGAGTTTTTGAACCTCTTCCGTCATACGGAAATCCCCTCTTCCTGAACGTGCATGTAAAAGGAAAAGCCCCTGGTGCTGGCATCATTAAACTGTGATTCCGCAAAGACCTTGAGGGCAATCATGGGTTTAAAGTCATAATGCCACATTACCCTGTAGGCAATATCTTCCATTTTTCTTTCGATATCGGGCGTTTTTGTGGTTACCAGAACAACAATATCAAGATCTGAATCTTCTGTAGCTTCTCCCCTTGCCCTCGACCCGAAGGTGATCAATTTGGTAACCAGAGTTCGAATATCGTCCGTAAACCTCCGCTTAAATTCTAAAACGATTTCTTTGTCTCGCTCTTTTATAGTCTGTTTTTTCAATGCATCTTTAATCATCGTATCCCCTTTGTATAATCTATTAAGCGCCTATTGGAAACGAAAGGCACGTCCGTCTTTTGTAGTAAATATTAAAATCCTCGATGACACACGTAATGAATCCATGCTAAATATCTAAAAAGACTTCATTGGTGGGACGTACCAATTATCCACATAAAAGCAGGGGTTGCAAACCTGAACCTGCCGAAGTGTCCCATAAATAAAAAAGCATATTTTTGCGGGTCATAAAATATTTGAATAACACCGAACATCAGAAACAAATAAGCGCTTATGGGTAACTACAGGCTTCAATTTTTCAACTTCACCAATTAATTGTCTTGCAGCCAATACAAACTGGCTTTGCCCTTTATACATTCTCGCAATCTCTACAAGCCGTTTTTCGAAGGCTTCTTTCAGAGAATATTTCTCTTTTTGTTGCAAATAAAGATTCCCTTCATTCAATTTATAAACAGGAAGCGATTCTACATAGTATTGTAACTCCTGTTTTCCTTCCGAAAAGCCTGATACTACAAGACATCGTTCACCATTGATATGTTCTTCTCCTACAATTTCTCGATTTTGCAATATCCATTCTAAAGAATATCGAGTAAGCTGAGTATCTTTATTACAGGTTAAATCTCGAACTAAAATATCAGGCATGGAAGTCCGGAAATATTTAAAAGTATCAGTAAAGATTTCCCACCATTTTGCCCAGTTTTCGCAGTCAAAATCAAATTTTCTTCCAGAGGCAGAATTTATATATTCAAGGCGTCTAACCCCTTTATCTATTTTTCTCATTAATCCAAGCGTAAATCCAGTCTGACCATCAAGATTGATATTTTCTCTAAACAATCTCTGTGTGGCATAGTCTTTTATATTTTTGGCAATGATAAAATAATAGGCCCCAAGATACTGGGGAATTTTCTCAGAATAAAATTTTCGGTCTGATAAAAGTTCAATATTTCGACATTGCTCGATAAAGTCATAATACGACAGTGTTTCTATTCCAGTAAATACCTTTTCTATCTCTTTTATTTTGTCATCAAGGAAGATTATCGCCTTGCCGTCTTTTCCCTGTCTTGCGATTCGTCCGAATCGTTGAACGAAGTTCGCAAAGTGCTTACCTGTCTGCATAAGGCAAATTGACACATCCAGATTGACACCAACTTCGATTTTATTAGTGCCAAGTATCAGGCTGGCATTGCCAGGCTCTTCCTTAAATTCAGACTTTGTATAGTAGCCAGATACTTCTGCTATAACCACATCATGAAATTTCTTTTCTATCTCTGGTCTTGCCATTCTGAGTTCCGTCATTCTATCAAATACAATTAATATTCTTTCTCCGTCTTTAATCCATTGTTTTACGGTTTCAGCATTCGAGATGAGATATTGACGCGGAGTACTACCTTTCAAAAATGTGACCTCTATTTGACCATGAATTTTCCGGCTTGATGGAGTTGCTTTATCAGATATGAATTCTATGATCTCAGCAGGCTCAAAGCCTTGCGTATTTAATACTTCAAGCAATTCTTTTTCAGGGGTTGCTGAGGCAAAAATAAATTTAACCGGCTTTGCAAGCAGAGCCTTTTTTACTGCAATCCATGAAATGATATTGGCAATCTGCTCTTCATCATACAAATGATATTCGTCAAAAACAAAGTAGTCTATTCTGGCAAAGATTTCGCTTATCTCTTTTTGCCCTTTGTGCCTGTAATAACCGCCAAACATGGCAAAATTGAGCAAGTCAGGATTAGTTAACACCACCACGTTATCTGTTATAATCTGGATAATCGCATTCCATCTTTCATGACCTTTTGCATTGAGTTCATCTAGTTTCTTTCTGTTTAGTTTACTAACCCTAAGGTCTGGAAAGATTTTGGCGTATTCTTTTTCCATATCATCAATCAAGGCATTTGTCGGGGATACAATAATGCATCTGCGTTTGCTGAAATGGCTGCCACTCCTTTTGTGTTGGATAATGGGAAGCGGAAAGGCAAAACTTTTTCCTGTCCCTGTTGGTGCTGTTATTACTGTGAATTCAGGAATCTCATCATAGTGCAAAAGTGCCTGCTGAATGCTATGCAAACGGTGCCCCTCAAACTGCTCATCCATTGTATCCACAAATTGTGGTGATATTTTTAGAAAAACGCTATCAGTCATTAAAATATGCTACCAAAAATCGCCCTGACCTGTTCTGTTGAAATGTTTTTCATCAGGATGTAGTTTTCAAGTTTATATTCGAAAAAATAGGCTTTAAGTGATTGAATAGTTGTCTGCAAATTATCAAACACTGTTTTTAGGGTAAAAGCATTCAACCAGAGATTGCCATCAAATTTGTCATCCCTATCAATGATTGCCATACATTCTCTGCCTGTTCCCAGGCGGATTGTTAAAGGCAAACTAAGGGTAAATGAGTCTTTACAGATCAGACAGGCAGAAAACTCGCCTTCTGGCCGAATACCCTGAACCTTAAAGTAATTTTTAAAGAGATTTTTACCGGATGACATAATTGCGTCTAAATCAGGGAATCCATCCGTATTAAAAAGAGTATTTCTGGTATATATCCCAGTCATCTCATACCGGACAGGCTTTCCGACGCTAAAATAATAATCAAGTCCCCTCAATTCCTCATAATAAGGCTTTCTTCGGAACTCCTCGTAAAAGTTCCTGTCTTTCCTCACCCTGTTAACTGCATAAGTTAGGGCAATATCGCCGATAAAATCGCTTGTTATGGCGCCGCCAGTGGTTACCCTGCAATAATTGAACAGGGGTGAGAGAAGTTTAACTCTTAGGGGTTGTATTTTCATTGGCGTCCCCCGATTTTGTTTCTTTTACCTTTTTTGCCCCTTTCTGCTTCTTATCACCCGAAGATTCTTTAACCATTTTAATTTTCTTTAAATATGTATCAACACCTGTTTGGGCAGCAGTATAAATCTCTTTAAGCAAAGATTTATCATTTTCTTTCCAAAGATCATCAACCCATTTCACGAGGTCAGCAAGGTTTTTTACCAAGCCATCCTCAGTGTAGTGGTTTTTCATTTGCTCATTGACAAATGTGTTTACGGAGTCCAATGTTGGCACATCTTTATTTGTATCAGCATTCCATGCCTTTGAAATTGTGTAGCTATTAATTGGTTTTTCAAAATCTGCAAAACCAATAGCAACTAGATGGTTTATCATATTGTTGGCATTTGTAGTTGTTTGTGCTCCATAACGGTGCTGGTTAAGAACACTGGAAAGAAGATGAATAAAAAGTTCAGGGGCAATGTTGTCAACGGTTATAAAATGAGGGAATACGGTTCCTGGCAGTATATACTCCGTTGAGTAAAGACTTTGCCTCATTTCACCGGTTGTTTCATCAATCATTGTCCCTGCTTCGCTTAAAGCATTGTGTTGAAGCTTTTCGGTTATATCTTTTACATCTCTTAATGAATACGCCCAGTCGTATATTGCCCTGCTCGTAAGCCCCGCCGTATCACCAGATTTCGTAGATGTATCTCCAAAAAGGGCAGAATTTGGATTATTCAACATCTCGGCACCCTCAAATACATTGTAGCGGACTTTTTCATCTACAACCCCGAATTCTCTGCACAGCATCAGGCCAAGCAGTTTTTCCCTGCTCTTTAACTTCCTCGGAGGGATTTCTACAAGCTCCCGTCCATCAGCGGTATTAAGTATAATTGTCGCCTCCATATCAGTGCTTCTGATAATGAGTGGATTTACAACCTCTCTGACCAAGGCAAGTTTAATATGCCCAATACGGTTTTCCTTTAAATCACTCACAAACCATTTTTCGTCAATGAACTTATAAAGCTTTTCAATTGCTGCCATGTTTTTATCCCCTTTTTTTGAATTTATTTAATTTCCGAAACTACTTCCTGAAATACTTCACGGTAATCACCCGCATATTTCTCAAGATTTTTATTTTCAGCAACAAGAAGCTGTACCACGGTGTCTTCTGAAATATCTTTCCCCTCATCCTTCAGCTTCTTTATAATGCCTTTAATTTTTGATTTCCTGCTTTCCATATATCCTTTATCAGAATAAAGAAAGGCAAATTGGTTTACCCAATTGCGAAGCCTTCCAGGCTGGGGAAAATGTTTTTTCCATTCCTGTTCAAATAACTGTTCATAGAGGGCTTTTGCAAAAGGTTCACATTTCGTTAGGTCTTTATACTCCCTGCTTTTCAGGGTTTTTCTTAAATCTCCGGCAATTTGCTCTATTGCCGTTTCTTTATCCCTTCCCTCCTTATGGCAGTCTTTCAGCACCTTTAGAGCATCACGGATTATCCAGCTTTCCTGAGAAGTGCTGCCTGACTTTGGCCTTACCATCTCAATGGCAAGCTGTGCCAGTTCATTCATTGCACTCATCTTTAACACCTCCTTGTTTAAATTTATAAATTTAAGCATAGCGTTTCGTGCCTTTGCCTTATCGTCATCATCTAGCAATGCAAAAGCCGTAAATATAGATTGCCTGTCTTCTGCATAATTTAAGACATTACTGACCAATCTCTTTGCATTAAGCGATAAAAGCAGATTCATCTCCTGCAATCTGATTTCAATCTGGTCAATCCGAATCCTGTCCCATCCAAGCCTTTTTGCAAAGGGCATACAGTTCTCAAAGACAAACATCTCTTGATGAGAGTGATATGGTGTCAATATACCTGATACAAAAATCCTGAAGCCTGTTTTCGGTATCAGCTTAAGCATCTGGTAAATGAAATAGAAGTTAGATTCCACATCCTCGCCGATACTATTGAAATTCATTCCGTAAAGGTTAAAATCGTATGCAAGGCTATCAAAAATGAGAGTCATTCCATTTACATCCCGACAGTCATACGAAAAGGCCTTACTCAGAACATCGAGTAATTGACGGGTTGAAACATCAATAAAATATTCTCCGAAGTCATAATAGATAACAGCATTTGCATCAGAGGCATCTTTAAACATTTGCCTGTCCAGATTGTTTTTATCTTCCTCTTTGAGTTTTTTAGTATAAAATCCTCGTGGCAATTCCTTTAACCGCAATTCATTTTCTTGAAAAAACAGTGAAGATATTTGATTGTCTTTACTTTTTAATGTATTTAATGACCGATTGCTAAAATTGAGAGCTGAAATTCCAAAAGCCCTTTCTGCCCCATATTTTGTCATTGCTTTACGTCCCGTAAAGAAGCACATATCTGTTTTCTCTGGAATCTCTCCAACAAAGCCAGTCACTTTGTTGATGTCGCGCTCAAAATTACCTGATAGATAAAAATCAGTAAAGTCATCAAGTTCCTGTGTATCCACAGTTTTTACAAGTGATGAGGTAGATAGTGTTTTAATAACCTCGTTCCAAACGCTTGCTAAAGCATCGGCAACCGTTTTACCATCGCTTTCCACTTTTTGACATAGATTGATAGCATTCATCAACGCAATAACAGTTCGCTCTGTGGCAGTTGAATATTCAGGATAAGAATCTTTGGGTTTCCATTTAGTAAAAACTTTTGATGATAGTATTTTCATTTTTTCTAACGCATAAAGGGTTAAGAATGCTTTCTCTGAATCACTGATTTCATCCCATTTCTTATGAAGCCGCAGAAAGTAATTCTGAATTGTTCCATCCTTTGCCTTTGGAGAAAAGACTGTTAAGGGCAACTCATTCTCATCAATCAGTTTTTCAAGGTTTTCTATTTCTCTAGGTTTATCATTTGTTTCTTTCAATAGCGGAGCATAATTTGTTATTGCGAAAGGCTTTATCTTTTCACTTCCAGCACCGCTATTAGCAAAACCTGCTCTTAATATTTTTTCAATGGCATTTTTTATCTGTCCATGATATTTGTTTTCCGAGTTACTTTCTTCACTGAGGCTTTCCAAAAAACCGAATTTGCATGCCTGAAAATCAATGAGAGAAGACTTAATCACATCAGATAAGTCGTTTTTGAAATCCATCTTTATCTTATCAATTTCATCTGTACTCAAGGGTTGTCCGATATATACAAAGCCATTCCTTAAGCTAAACAAAATAGTCTGTTGCCGTTTATCCTGAATAAGTGTTTTTGCAGCAAACAAGAGTTTCTGAGACAAGAGGGTGAAGATATTCTCTTGAACTTCAACAAAGGAAAGCTGCCACAAATCAGCAAGCCGCCTGCCATCCATCTGCTTATTACATAATTGTTCATAAAACTCAGCAACATTGAGAAATCCATCCATAGAAGCTATAGAATCCGCAAGATGACAATGTTCTGCCAAAACGGTATTAAAAAAATCCTGTTCCTTTATAGATTTTTGGTGGGCATAGATTTTTGTTCGGTATTCAGTACCAAGAGCAAGAAATTTGATTTCTTCTATCCAATCTCTCCATTCAGGGAAAAATCGTTCGAGTTTCAGCCCTTCGCATAGTGAAACAAGAGACTGCTCGACACTCTCATTTAATTCATCAATGCTAGTCAGCTTATTAACATCATGCAATGTGAATCCAGTGATAAAACAGCGCAGGAATAACGGTGTTTCTTTCTGCTCGAGCCACCCTTCCTTTTTAAATCTCTCCTCAAGTAGTTTTAGCGCTGGCAATAACCCATTGATAATATGAATGTGATACGGCATATCGGATTGATTTACAACTTTGTCAAATCGGCTACTACATGCTTGAAACAGTTGCCCGCTTGAACCCTTGGCGCTGACTAAAACATATTGCTTAATGAATTCATCAAGGAAGTTCTTGAAGTATTCTCCAACAATCGTATTAAAAAGTGCTGAATTAAAGTAACCTCTTAGTCTCGCTTGTATCATAATTTCATCCCTCCATATCCACCCACGGATTCCCTGTCCAACTGAATAATGGCATGATTACCTCCGGTTAAAATAATCGTTCAAGCAGTGTAAACAGTTTAAACCGTTCAAGCCGGTAAAACCGATCAAATCGTTCAAGCCGAAAAAGCAGTTTAAACCGTTCAAGCCGGTTAAACCAATTCAGCAGTATAAACCGTGCAAACTAACTAAGCTGTTCAAACATTAAATTATACCTTTTTCAAGCCTGAAGGGCTGCCAGCATATAGCAGGGGGTGAAGCCCCCTGACTAAAAGAACAACACAAATTTAGCCCCGAAGGGGTGAAAGAATTTATTATTATTTCCATAGTTTTTGAAACGGACACGGTCTTGGGCATATAAGATTCCTCAATTTCTGCCGCCCCGTTGGGGCTATGTATTTGGTATTTCTCATACACGGGGGCTTCATCTCCGCCTAAATGCTTTCTGCCCTTCGGGCATACTTCAGTTCTCAACAGAATTTATCGCCTGTTCTGATTTCATAACATGCTATAGTTGCTAATCCAACAACATCCATCTCCCGCTAACCCGCATAAATAAAATGAAAATTTCTATACAATCCAGTTAGACAGGCATGGACAAACTCCGTTTGTCTATGCCGTCATCTGAAAGCTTTTTTGACAGAAATAGTTTTTGTATACGTACGCTTCACTATGGTGAACGTCTTAAGTTGACATGTTAATAGTCATTGCGATGGCGATAGCCAGAAGCAATCCCTGCTTGAGATTGCTTCGTCGCCATCGCAATGACAACTTTCTTTTAGCGTGCACTCTATGTTACTTTTTTGTTTATTATCCATAGACAAATCGATTGTTTTGATTACATTAAAGGTAACTAAGGCATCGCTTAAAAACACGATTTCAAGAAAATAAAAGGTTTATCCACGGATTCCCTGTCCAATTGAATAATGGCATGATTACCTCCAATAAAAATAATGGTTCAGGCCGAAGAATTCGTTTAAGCCGTTCAAGCAGTAAAACCGATGAAACAGTTTGAGCCGTTTAAACAGTTTAGCTGGTTTTATCGTTCTTTGCATTCACTTTCTTCATCATTTCATCCAGCGTTTCTTTCATACTCGTTCGCTCTGGCATTTTGTATTTCGATCCCTTGTATCTGCTCCCTTTCAGGTGATCCATGAAGTTGTTAATCATTATTGAGATACGTTTACATTGTTCAATGAAGGGTTTTAGTTCATTCTGGTCGATATAGTTCTGATCTCCAGCAATGTATAACTGACACCGCACCTCCCCACATGACCCTTTTGCTATTGATAAGAACTGGATAAGTTCTTGATTACCTCCTCGTTCGTATCCCTCTGCTATGTTAGACATGATGGAGACAGATGCACGTCTGATTTGGTCTCTGAGGCCGTAGTCTTTTGAGAACTTACCATCTTTGGTAATTCCGTAAATATTGCTTGTTAACGCCCTTGCTGACTTCCAAACTTCGAGGTCTTCGAAATACATGTTATGGCTCCTTCAAAAAATTAAGCTGGTTAAAAATGGTTTAAGCAGTTTAAACCGTTTAAGCCGATGAAACTGTTCAAACCATTCAAGCAGATTATTCCTTTACCCGTTTTAATACCGCATCCCAGATATCCCGAATGCCTAATCTATCTGCCCATTGGGTGATGTAATCTATGTCTATGATGTCAATATCATTCGTTAATCGGGACTCTCCGTATGCCATTGCAGCGACAGACCAGGTTATCAGGTAGGGAATCTGAAGACGTTCAAGAATTTCAACAATGCCCTGAAGCAGTTCAAATGGTCCCATGCGTAAGTCTCCTGGACACTTCCGGGGCAAGCCTTTTGGTATCCCATTCAGGATGAGTTTTTTTCAGGTGCGTCATGAGCATATTCTGCGCTGATATCCATAAGTTAAAACCAATGTGAATCCTTTCTGCCGGTGTTTTGTGGCGCAGCACTTCTGCCATAGCATCATCCACCACTTCAATCTGTCCTTTATCTAATCTAATAATACCTCGTATCGTTAATCACGCATGCAGGTGAATTTACCCGAATTAATTCAAATTCCTTTCGCCCCTTTGGGGTTATGTTTTGTAATATGCTCTTTTTCCAGGGGTTGTCACCCCTGGCTATATTCTTTCTGCCCTTCGGGCATAAAAGTCAACATTTTGGTATTTTGTAAGGCAAAACAGTTGCCATTTTCAAACTACTAAACTGATACGAAATTTCATGTATTCAAACAGCTAAAAATTATAAAATACTACACAAACCTTTACGTAATTCTTATTCGGGGTCATTCGTGTAAATTTGCTGCTGCTGAAATATCCAATAACACATCCCTTTAAATTAGGTTGCCTTTGGCAACGACTTTAAATCTCCCCTCTAAAAAGAGGGGCCTGGGGGTGTGTTATGGCATTATGTACACACCCTTTAATCCCCTCTTTCTAGAGGGGAATTACGAAAGATTGAAATTCCTATACATATATGTTAGAGGGGAATTGAAGACTCCCATTCATTATCATTCCTACCCCGTCTATCCCTGTTTCAACTCTGTTTATACAAGCCCATTTGCGCCTATTCGTGTTCATTCGCGGCTGATCTTAAATCATGTCTATCCAGTCCATCCCTGTTAAAAGTCTCTGCATACCCACATCCCATACTGTTATTCTGTCCAAAACCGCATTCCAGGCCGATTTTAATTAATTCTTTTGGGCCGGTTACGGTAAAGGGTTGTAATGTCCCTTTTATGTTGATGGGTTTTGTGCTGCCGTCCAATCCTTTCTTAAAGACGGTAAACTGTTTCACGGATTTTCCCTTGATAGCATGGAAATCGAATTTTAACGGTTCGCCTTCAAAAGGTTTGCCGTAGAGGGTATCGTATTTGTGAATGAGGTTTTGGTTTAGGAGTTCTTTATAATCTTCGTCTCCCGGAAATAGGTAGATGTCTTGTTGGCCCGGAGGCATGGGCTTTTTGATAAAAAGGGGAGATTCTAAGGGGCGTAGGGTTAAGTTGATTACGCCATTCAAGCCGGTTAATCCGTTTAAACCGTTTAAGCTGTTCAAAGGGTCCGGGAGGGTTTCTATCCGATGGATATTTAGTGTTTGCCGTCCAAGGACTATCTCGTTTCCTTCGTGAAATATACCCTCAATTAAGTACTGAATGAATCTATCAACCGGGGATGCGATCTGAAAAGAGAAGGTAAAGGGAATGGTTTGAGAAGCTTTAAATGAAAAGCCATTCCGATCGGTTAGATTGTTCAAACTGTTTAAGTTGTTTAAGCTGTTCAAACCGTTCAAGCCGTTTAAGCCGTTCGGGCTGTTCAATCCGCTTGATCTGTTTAAGCGGATTGTACGGTTTAAACGAATGATTTTGATCGGACCGTTGAATATTATACCAGAAAAGACAAAGAGCTTGAATCGCTTGTCTTTTTTGTAAATAAAGCCCTGCTGGTGAAGCCATTGAGCATAGTCAGGGTTTGACCTGGACAGAAAACCATAGATGACGGCCTGTATCTGGTGCTGGTAGTTGAAGTCGATGATGCCTGATCTATCTGCTGAGAGGGTTATTTTTATCCTCATTCTATGGCACCAAAATTTGCTTTTGGCTTATGTATGGATTACAGGAAATAGACAGGAAAATCCCTTTTCACGGGTAGCCAGGTAAGTATGATAGCACTTTACAGGAACAAATCAATACAAATTCGTTCAGATAAAAAGACGTAAATAAGGGAAGGTGTGATTGGCGGAATGAATCAGTAAGGCGACTGGAGTTACCATGCGGGACATAGTAGTTTATTCATGATTGTATCTAAATATTAATAATAATAATTGGTCTTGACAAATCATTCCGTTTTACTATAAATAGCGAAACCGATAAAGATAATCAAGGTACCTCCCGGGATTATACCTGCGATTTTGAAGATTTGTAACAGTTCAGGTGGTACCTGTAATGTTGGAAGACAACCCCCTGTTTCCCCCTTTATTAAGGGGGACTTCAAAAATCCCTCTTAGAAAGGGGGCTAGGAGGGGGGCATTCCAGGCTTTTTTAATACCTGATGAACTGCTACGAATATTTTTTGCATGGTTAGGCTTTGGATTAAGGCATACGATAATCATCTATTTTTCCTATGGATAATTTTCTGAATTGAGCCAGCTAAGAAAACTTGCATCGCAAACGGCTATTTATGGTTTGAGTACCATACTTGGTCGTTTGCTTAACTATCTTCTCGTACCTTTGCACACAAGGGTTTTCTGCACTGCTGATTATGGTGTGGTGAGTGAATTGTATGCCTATGTTGCGTTTTTTATTGTGGCGCTTACCTATGGAATGGAAACTGCATTTTTCCGTTTCTCGCAGGAGGAAGAAAAAAGAGATAAGGTATTTCCAACGGCATTTGTATCCATTGGTATTTCGTCAATTATTTTTATACTAGGCATGAGCGCGTTTGCACAACCGGTTGCAAGTGCTATTCGTTATCCGGATCATCCGGAATACATCATTATTTTCTCCCTCATCCTGGGTCTTGATGCAATAGCGAGTATTCCATTTGCATTGCTCCGTCAACAAAGCCGTCCGATAAAATTTGCCATCGTAAAAAATATCAACATCTTCATCAATATTTTATTTAACGTATATTTTTTGATGTTGTGTCCGTATATGCAGCGTGAGTCGAATATTTCGTTGCCATTTTATGATGCAACCATTGGTGTGGGTTATGTTTTTATTTCAAA
>JAUQXU010000231.1 GCA_030837935.1 Candidatus Brocadia sp. | reverse complement strand
ATCCCTGCTGCCTTTCCACCTTTCTTTACCTTGTGGTATGCGTCTACCACCTGTCCGTACTCAATTGGCACTGTTTTGCTTACGTGTGTATTCATTTGTTAATCTTCCCCCGAAGGCTTTTCCCCCCGTAGGTTGTTGTAGTGAATATTTCACTGAATAACCTAAGCCCTTTGCTCCTGTCCGCTTTCACAGATTATCATCACTCATATGGCTTAGTCCGACTTCCGTTTTCACGTCTTTTGTAGCCGTTACCCCAAAACGGATATCCCGTGTTCCGTAATAAAGCCCGACTTTAAGTCATGTCGCCTGTATAACGGTGGGCACATAGCCAGTAAACAGGTCTCCGCTACGCTTGTTTCTGCATCCTTAGCACAATACGATTTTGCCCGACAACTTATGTGATTTCGTTACTTCTTCAGCGATTCATTTGCATTCATCTCTTAAAGTCACACCTGATGGGTTCTCCCCACCTTTTCTCTATCCGTTCACCACAGCGGCTTTGCAGCTTTTGCAGCGTAGAGCGGTTTGACAACCCCGCCTGTACAGCGTTGCCGATACTTCACAATGGGTAACGCTCCATTGCTGTATCATCTTTATTACAGCTTGTTAAAAAACTACTTTATCTTTTAACTTCACGGCACAACCAAAGCTCACAAAGTTCCATTTATTACCCTTTTTACTCCGTCTTTTACTTTGACAACATTAAAATTTATCAGTAATCCTAGTTTGTAATTTCCTAACTTCAAATAGGTAAGGGTCTGTGCAAGGTGAACGTTATTTAATGCGTCTACGCTTTTTATTTTAATCACCAATTTATTCTCTACCACCAAATCTATTCTGTAACCACATTCTAATCTTACTTCTTCAAAAAACAGTGGCATCGGTTTTTCTTTTTCAACAAAAAATCCTGATTTGTCAATTTTGTTAATACATACACTCTTTATATGCGCTTTCCAGCAAGCCAGGACCAAGTGCATTATGAACTTCTATTGCTATCCCTATTATTTTATGTGCAATTTCGTTTTCTGTCATTGTGTTCTTTGTGGCTATTCTTTGTGTTCTCTGTGGTTAAGTCTTTTCGGTTTTCAATCTTTCGGAAGATTCCTTAATTCATTTAGCAACCGTTGCAAATATTCCCCCGTATAAGTCATTTTTACCCCCTCACATCTATTTTTCCGGTCACTGCCGCGGTGATAAGTGATGAGCGGTATTCGCGAAGTTTCGCAATAGCGGATTCGATTTTTTGAATTAGGCCATCGATTTCTGATATCTTTCTTCCAAGAAAATCTACAATAACTTTTTGTTCCTCTTTTGTAGGAACAAAAATATTAAAACAACCAAAGTCGGCAAAATTTAAGCCTTCTCTTGAGCACCCATCTTGAGACATCCATACTTGCTGCTGTGCAAAAGCAGAAGATAACGAAAACCATAAATATTTCGTTAGAATAAACTCGGAGGGTCTGACAATACACACATGCTGATTTACATTAGCTATTCCTTCAGTCCAATAATTACACCTCCCGATAGATGCTCCTGTGATGTTGAAAAGGACATCACCATCTCTAACTTCTGTAGCCTTCATACTATTATGAATTCCTTCTGATATATAAGCTACATCATCTAACCGCAATGAATCAAAATGAATATTTTGACTTCTTAGTAAAGGGATTCCTTCGTTTTCATAAACAGTTGCTCCACCCTTTGGGGTTATCCCGCTTCCAATCTTTTTTGTTAAATATTTTACTTTATATACCTCCCACCCCTCCGGGATATCCCCAATCCAGTCAATACCTGACGGTTTATATTTTGGATAGGGTTTATGCTTCATCGTCTGCCTCCTGCCCGCTGGTCCAGTCGAGCAGTTTACGCTTTAGCTCCTCTTTTGACGGCAGGTAGAGACGATATTCCGATGCATGAATATTAGCATCTTTGGGAAGGGTGATTTCAACCAGGGCATCATTCTTTTTTCTACAGAGAATAATCCCTATGGTAGAATTTTCATCCGGCCGTTTCACATAACGGTCGAAATAATTAACATACATCTGCAATTGTCCCAGATTCTGATGGGTCAATTTACCTATCTTTAGATCAATAAGCACATAAGGATTCTTTATCAAATCATCTGGTTTTTCTATAACTTGTCCCTTCTTTGATAATTTTATTATTCCTTCCTTGTCACGACTGGTTCATATAATCCGGAATTAAATTACCTCTTAAGCTCACGTAAAAACCTGTTTTGTTCAGCGGCCTCTATTTCATAAAAATCCCTCTCAAGCTTATTGTCCACGCCCATCAAAAACACATAATGAGACCAGCTTAATGTAAATTTCCGAGACAATGACTCGGATTTTAGCAATTGTGCAGACGGTGTCTGCGTTTTTTTCAATTGGTCAGACAGTGTCTGACCAATCCTGTTCTTGTACATAAGATAAAATTGACGCATGAGTTTA
>JAUQXU010000230.1 GCA_030837935.1 Candidatus Brocadia sp. | reverse complement strand
CACGGATAAACATGACGTTATTATACCGGGAAAGCACCTCAAGGTCAACGATAACAATATTGTTCAGGCACTACATTGAACGTTCCAAAATTTAATGTCTAACCATATCAAGGAGTTACGACTTTTTGTTGCCAGATTTTTACCCATTTTTCACCTTTTTTATGACGAATTTGTTGAAGTTGGGTTAAGATTGAAATATGAACAACTCTTTACTCTGTAATTATTATCATATCTGATCCCCAAAAGTATGACAAACAAAGTGGTCAGCCTTTTTATAGGTAATATCAGGTCAATCATTTCAACACTGGAAGATGATGAACGGTATCAGATACCACTCACCGAGTCACAATCTCTTTTATAAAAAGTCGATCATTCCAACGATGACGTAGTTTTGACCTACACCATTGCCAGAAACTGGGCGATTCTGGAAACTGAGTTGATTATACTGTTCATAGAACGCCTGAGCAGTAGCGTTAAAATGATACAAGTATTGCTGTAAACTGAGTGCAGAGGGAACTAGATTTATGGAGATACTTGCATACGAAGAAGACACATTAACCTTCTAAGCGATTAAAAATAAGTTATCAGTGATTTCGCAAATCCAGCGCCTCCAAACAAACTGCACCTTAAAATACATGTGAGTGGGGATGTGGCAGTGACAGTGACAGTAACGGGAATAGACGTTTTGCCCAGTTGAAGGTGATACGGTAACTGCTACGATTAAGTCAGGTAAGAAGCGTATATCGATTTTACCGACAAGCGAGGTTGAATGTAATGGAAAATATGATCGTAAAAAATTTGGCTTTGTTCGTAAAAATTGATAAAAAATGTTCTTAATTTTATTATGGGTCTTCTCCCTATCGAATGGGTAAAAATGAGGGGAAAAATTCATAGAACCCGCTGTGTGACAGTGTTTTTTGCTTGTTCCAGCATCTAAAAATGTAATATAAATCTGCATGAGAAAAAAACGGTCACTGTATGATGCATATCACTTCCCTGGTTTTAAACCACAGCACTGGGTATCAGGCATTTTTGGCGATTCCAACGCCTTAGTGATAAAACTCACCCGTCAGAGGAAAAAACAGTCTGCGGCGCCTGCAAATGAGTTCACCGGACATTCTATGACCGCAAGGATAGGCAAGTTCGTGATCTTTTCCTGCGGCAATAGGCGCGTGTACATCGAATTGGAGATTCGACGCGTTTTCTGTCTGAGGTGCAACAAGGTAAAGCAAGAGAAGCTTGCGTTCCTTGCGGATAACCCTTTCTACACCAAGCACTTTGCCTTCTATGTCGGCAAGCGATGCAACACCCAGACGGTTAAAGACGTTGACAAGGAACTGCACCTTGACTGGAAGACCGTCAAGGAACTCGAAAAACAGTACATGCGGGAGAAACTCCACCGTGCCGGAAAACCAAGTCCAAAGGTAATCGGTATTGATAAAATTTGGTTCTTTCGTAAAAAAGTTGAAGTCTGGTAAACTAAGCCATAAAAGTAGAGTAATAATAGGGAAGTAAAGAGTTGCATCGAATTTCGACCGTATGTAATATGGTTTTGTTAGA
>JAUQXU010000229.1 GCA_030837935.1 Candidatus Brocadia sp. | reverse complement strand
ACGTTTGGAGTAAAGAGCGGAACTGACAGCAATTATTTTTTCCTTTTCGGCGGTTATAAGAATCTGAATGCAGTTAACACAGCACAAAAATATGCTTTTGCAACTCCGCCCTCTCCCATCGGTATTATTAGTTTGGGTGGGAACGTTCCTGAGAATTTTAAGCTCCACCAGAATTATCCCAATCCGTTCAATCCTGTGACAAAGATAAAGTTTGAAGTCCCTAAAAACGCAGGCGATAAGATTACATTATCAATTTATGATGTGTTGGGCAGAGAGGTCGCAGTTTTGGTCAATGAGAATTTAAGCCCCGGAATTTATGAGACAGTTTGGGATGCATCCGGGCTTGCCACCGGGCTTTATCTCTATAGTTTATCAACTGTTCAATCCAGAATTACTAACAAAATGCTTGTGGTTAAATAATTGAAATTCTCCAATAAATAGCAATTTTTCCAGTATTTTTAAGGATAAATTGTAAATAGTTCATTATTCGTAATTTTTGACTTGATTATAAAGTGATAGTATTTAATCTTTAAATATACAAAATGTTTTGCTTTTAATTTCTATTTTATAACTAATTTCATATGGGAGAAAAAATATGAAAAAACTTTCAACTTTATTAGTTCTAGTTACAGCAACAGTTCTATTGGGCTGGGGCTTTGGTTCCAACGATGGTAACCAGGACAAAGATGTAAGCAACAGTGTTAATCTGGAGAATGTTGTATTTGATCAGAGTATACAGAACGTTGTCGTTTTCAATTCGGATAATCCGCTCGCTATCTTGTTTCCACAAGGTGAGCTTGTAAACTTTCCGGGCCAAGGGGCTGGTGGCAAAGATGTAAGCGCTATAACTGCACCCGGAACATTATATGGTTTTGGCTGTCAGGCTAACTTAGGTAACTGGATGGGAGATGATTTCGTTGTTCCCGCAGGTCAGACATGGAAAATTGACTCAATTAAGTTCTTCAGTTATCAGACCGGTGGTTCTATTGGAGCTTCAACAATAACAGGATGCCGTATTGCAATCAGGAGTACCACAATAACCGGTGCTTTAGTAGCGGGTGATACTGCAGTTAACAGATTGCATAAAACATATTGGGAAGGAGCTTCTGCCCCGGGTATTTACAGAACGACCGGGACACCACCATACGCTTCTCAGACCACAAGACCTATCTATCATGTAGTTGATACATTAAATACTACCTTGTCTGCAGGGACTTATTGGGTTGAAGTGGGCTTCACAGGCAGTTTAGCTTCAGGTCCATGGGCACCGCCCAGAACTATTTTGAATACTCCGGCTACCGGTAATGCTCAGCAAAGGTTAGCTGGTGTATGGTCACCTGCAATGGATGGTGCAAACCAGCAGGGTCTGCCTTTTATTATTTACGGTACTAATATAACCGGTATTTCAAATAACAATACTGGTATACCTGGTTCTTATAATTTGAAGCAGAACTATCCTAATCCGTTCAATCCCAGCACAAAGATATCTTTTGATCTGCCAAAGCAGGATTTCGTGAAAATTTCTGTTTATGATATGTCAGGAAAAGAAGTAGAGACTCTTCTAAATAGAGTAGTTGATGCAGGAAGTTTCACTGTTGATTTTGATGCTTCAAAACTTTCAACTGGTGTTTATTTCTACAAAATGATTACAAGTGATTTTGCAGCTACAAAGAAGATGATTCTTGTTAAGTAAGAATTTCTTTATTTCTTAATTGAATCTACTAAAACCCGCTTAGAAATAAGCGGGTTTTTTGTTTCTAGCTCAGAGAAATAATAGCGATTAAAAGTAACCAAAAACCCTATTGAAAATTCTCCATTATCTACCTATTTTAAGCTAACTAGATTTGCCACAATGCAATTTGGAGGGGTTGATAATGAAGAAAATAAAATACTTTCTAATCCTATTTATAATTTCAACAATAAGTTTTTCCCAGGTTGCCCAGCCGGACGAATGGTGCAGCAGTTTTCCAGACCTTCCGGGAGGGGGAGCAATTTGGGGGCATGCTTCATGTGTTCTGGGTGATACTCTTTATGTAGCCGGCGGTTCATCAACAGGAACACCAACAACTACACTCTACAAATATTCAATAAGCGGAAATTCATGGACTATTGCTGCCGGTATGCCAATTGCCAAATCAGGTGGGGATCTAGTTACTTGCGGAAACAAAATATATTACATAGGCGGGGGGAGTACAACAATTTCAGTAGCTACCCCTGAGTGTTATGTTTATACACCACAATCAGGAAGCTGGCTGCCAATAGCGGATTTACCTACTGCGGTAAGCGGTAATGTTGCA
>JAUQXU010000228.1 GCA_030837935.1 Candidatus Brocadia sp. | reverse complement strand
AGAAGGAATCAATAACAAGATAAAACGGCTAAAGCGTATGGCATACGGTTATCGGGACGTTAAATACTTCTTACTCAAGATTCATCAGCATTGCGGGCTTCTTGACCCTAAGCTTTCAACTTAAATACGAAAGACACTTATCTTTTATTCATCGCCAGAGGGGGGCATTCATGTCGAAGTTTTTAACGATGAAACCTTCTGGCTTTCTCAAAAAAGAATGGCAGAATTATTTGGAGTTGAAGTACATACGGTGAATTACCATCTCAAAGAGATTTCTAAAACCGGAGAATTACCGGAGGATGCAACTATTCGAAAAATTCGAATAGTTCAAAAAGAGGCAACCGTGATGTGCCCCATGCGTTGATTTCTATATTTAGATGCCATTATGGTCTGGCTACCAGGTCAACAGCTATCAGGCAACACAATTCCACATCAGGGCAACAAAGATATTGGAAGAGTTTATCATTAAGAGTTTTGTGTTAGATGATGAACAACTCAAACAAGGTAAGAGTCAACAGGGTCAGCCCTTCATTTATCAATTATAAAAACGTTGTAGTATTGTTGAGTTGAGTAAAGAGTAAAGAGAAACCCAACAAATCAAAATGAATATTTTACCATCTCAGCGGTGCTTGCCACGCCTCTTTCAGATCGTAAATATTTTCGTTGACAATGAGTTTATTGTTTAAACCATATATCTCGAGTAGTGGTTCTGATGTAACCTTTCCAATTAAACCACAAGGAATATCTTTTGTAATCATTTCGAATTGTTTTTGATGCTCTGGTCGTACTTCCACAATAAAGCGGCTGTTTGATTCGGAAAAAAGGATGGTGTCATTCTTGTTGATGGATCCTTCGGTGACAACATCGGAAAGGTTAAGCGTCATGCCGAATCCGCCGGCAAATGCCATTTCTGCGGCAGCAACGGCAAGGCCACCTTCCGAACAGTCATGACAAGACATTACAATCCTGCATTTTGTTGCCTGGGATATGGCATTCATAACATTTTTTCCTAAGACGGGATCCACCTTTGGTACGTTATTCCCTTTATATCCTTGGATGTAATAGTAATGCGAACCGCCTAACTCTGGACGAGTAAGACCTACGATATAGACCAGGTTCCCCGGTTCTTTGATATCCATTGATACGGCATTCCGAACGTCTTCCATTACCGAAACAGCAGAGATGAGTAAGGTCGGGGGTATTACAATCGTTTCTTTATCAGTGACGAATTCGTTATTCAGGCTATCTTTTCCAGAGATAAATGGGGTTCCATATGCGACAGCGACATCATAACAAGCTTGTGCTGCTCTCACGAGGCTGCCGAGACGGTCTGGTTTGTTGGTGTTACCCCAGCAAAAGTTGTCCAAAAGTGCCACTTGTTCCAGACTTCCGCCAACGGCTATGATCTGCCGCAGCGCCTCATCAATAGTGGAGGCTGCCATATGATAGGGATCTATGTCGCCGTATCGGGGGTTCATGCCATTGGATACGATAATGCCTTTCCGGGAACCGAGGACAGGGGTAACAATACAGGCGTCACCTGGCCCATCATTGTGTATGCCCTGAAGAGGTTTCAGAACACTTCCTCCCTGTACCTCATGGTCGTATTGGCGTATAACCCATTCCTTGCTGCAGACGTTCCATGAAGAAAGTATCTTTTTCAAATCTGGCCCAAAATCTTCTTTTTCCGGTAGGGCGGGTTCCTCATGGATGGGTTTGTGCCAGGTGGCCTTGCGTTCCAGTCTGGGTATACCGTTATGGAGGAAATCCATTTCCATTTCTCCAACCGGCTGGGAATTGTAAAACAATCGCAGCTTTTTATCGTTGGTAAATTTCCCGATTACGGTGGCTTCAACATTTTCGGCTTTAAACAGGTCAAGGATATCATTTTCTTTTTCCGGCGGAACGGAAAGTACCATCCGTTCTTGTGCCTCGGAGATCCAGATTTCTGTGTAGGAAAGGCCTTCGTATTTAAGAGGCACCTTTTCCAAGTTTACCAGGGCTCCCAGGTCCTGTCCCATTTCACCTACGGCTGAGGACAGACCTCCGGCTCCACAATCAGTAATGCAGTTGTACAGCCCTTTATCGCGGGCTTGTAAAAGCACGTCTAATAACGCCTTTTCCGTTATTGCATTGCCGATCTGAACGGCGCCGCCTGATATCTGCTCTGATTTTTCATGTAACTCTGCTGAAGAGAATGTAGCACCGTGAATGCCATCACGCCCCGTCCTGCCTCCTGCAACAACGATGAGGTCATTGGAATGGGCTTCTTTTTGGCATTTGTTTTTTGGTATGAGACCCACCGTTCCACAAAAGACGATGGGGTTGCCGATGTATCGTTCATCAAAAAAGACAGCACCGTTAGTGGTGGGGATGCCCATGCGGTTGCCGTAATCTCGAACACCAGCAACAACGCCCTTAAAAATCCTTTTTGGATGTAAAACACCTTTAGGAATTTTATCTTGTGGTGTATCCGGAAGACCAAAACAAAATACATCGGTGTTCAGGATAGGCTTTCCTCCCAACCCCGTGCCCATCACGTCCCTGATTACACCCCCAACGCCTGTATTAGAACCTCCATAAGGTTCGATGGCGGACGGGTGATTATGAGTTTCTACCTTAAAGCAAATATTATAATACTTATCAAAATGTACAATACCGGCGTTGTCTTTAAATACAGAAACACACCAGGGTTTGCTAAGTTCACTGGTTGCCTTCATGATGGTACTTTTTAATAAATTATCAATTTTATTTCCATCGAAATCGATAATGCCTCTGAAGGTTTTATGGACGCAGTGTTCGGACCATGTCTGTGCAATGGTTTCTAGTTCGATGTCGGTAGGTTCTCGTTTCATGGACTTGTAATATTTTTGGATAGATTGCATCTCGGGTAAATTGAGCGACAATTGACCACGGATGCTTATTTCTTCTAATTGTTTATTGTCTGCATGTAATAACAGTACGTTCTGCTTTTTAAAGGAATACTGAATAGTGCCGTGATCGTAATTGGGTGTTTCTGGGTAAATAAAAACATCCTCTATCTTTGTGTTTGCAAGGATCCTGGTTGCTATGAGGTGGATTGCATCATGTGATATATTACCGTTGATTACATACTTTTGAGCAGTTTTAACACCGTCAACGCTTATTCCTATATCTCTGAGTGCCTTTAAAACCGATTGTTCAACGGGGTCCATGACGCCAGGTTTGCGGCTAATCTCGATGATGTGGTATCCTGAATCGGAAATCCGAAGTCCGGAATCCGAAATCTGATAGTGTTGGGTAATAGTATCTACCAGGAGTTTTTTAGCAATAATATCCAGATCATTTTTGCTTATATTTCCAAAAATGATGTAAACTTGGCGGATTCTGACGTTTGTGACTTTAGGGAAACCAAATGTTTCGATTTCTGACCTTACATTGTTTCCAAGAGGATCGGGAAGTTCGTCCTTAAAAAATACTTCAATTCTTGAATACATAGAACTTATTTGTTTATACCTTGGTTTTTATGATTGTTGTGAAATACGGTATCACGTGATAATTTTGCCTTTTTTAACCTATCAAGTAACAAAGTATTGTCTTTCTTCTGGAGATCGCTTCTAAATGCAGCAAGTTCGACCATAAATTGATCGATTGATTTTATAACATTATCACGATTTTGATCAAAGATATTTATCCAAAGCTCCGCGTCTCCGGATGCGACCCTTGTGGTATCCCTTAATCCACTTGCACCATAAACAACATGTTCTTGTTTAATTGAATTTACCAGACATGAGGCAATCAGATGGGGTAGGTGACTCACGTATGCAAGTATTTCATCATGCTGTTCCGGGCTTAAATATATAATTTTAGCCTCCAAAAGTTGCCACAAAGAAGAAATTGTTTCCAATCCCTTTGAGTTTTTGTTTAGCGGCGTTATGATACAGTTGCAGCCTACAAAAAGGTCTGGTGAAGCAAATTCAACACCTCTTTGCTCTGATCCTGCAATAGGATGCG
This sequence comes from Candidatus Brocadia sp., assembly GCA_030837935.1. Taxonomy (GTDB): domain Bacteria; phylum Planctomycetota; class Brocadiia; order Brocadiales; family Brocadiaceae; genus Brocadia. The sequence continues at coordinate 4,170 of JAUQXU010000228.1, read as the reverse complement.
CACCAACGAATGTAATATCTTTTCTTATAGTATGAGTAATTTGTTGAACTATGTAATATTTTGTGCTTCCCACATCGGTGAGGACAGAGTTGTTTTTCATGAATGGTATAATTTTTTTTGCAGTATCGATAATCTGGTTTACCGATGTGGCGAGTATGACAATATCGGCATTTTTCACAGCCTCCTCGGGATGCAACATTCCCGTATCAATGGCATGCATTTTAACAGCAGTTTCGAGAGAGGAAGCCCTGTGACCCACACCAATAACGGTTTTCACCAAATTCCTTTTTTTCAGTCCCAGGCCGATGGAGCCACCAATAAGTCCCGGGCCAATGATACAGACAGTTCCAAATTGCATGTAAATCACTATAAATATAAAAATTTATGGACAGACAAAGAACATCAGATGTTACCTATCGGACTTCTTTTTGTCAATATTTTTAAGCGATCCGAAAAATAAATTTTCTTAATTGTGGTAAAATAGATAGGCTTATAAATAGAGGAGAACAGGCCGTCCGAGAATGCAAGATTGCAAAAATTCAGCAAAAAGTTAATTTTCAGACAGCCTGTGAAGAGGTGACACTTGATTATGACCTTTCAATTGCTATACGTCGTCGTCTTGCATAAAGTAAAAATACCGAAACCATCATAAGGAAATCAAGAACAAATCAGAATCAAGGTGTGCTTCTCTAACCCTCATGGTTTAGGTATGGGAGGTTACAGAGGCGTTGACTCGGTTAAAACGGTGGCTTCTTTAAATTCTTTGGTTCTCATGTAATCATAAAGGCATCTTTCCAGAGAGATTTCTAGTGCTTTTTCATGAGCATGTTCAGAAAGGATTTTTCTACAATCTTTCCTGGTAAGAATTTCGCTGCACAAGTGGCAGATATTGACATACTGTTTGCGAAAAGGGATGGTTGAGTCTTTCAGGAGTATAAACTTCATAAGCCCATATGGACCCTCCAGTGCAAGCCAGTTTACGATGAGATCGTTGTGAGCCATGGTTATGAGTTCTTCAAGTGTATAGTCGTCAAGACTTCCGAATACGATCTCTTTCACTCCTCTTGGGATCATACCGCAACAGATGGAGAGTTCTTTGCGTGGGGTAATTATCACCCGTTGAAGGATGGATGAACACGGTGCCTTCCAGTGATAATCAGAAGGTGGGTACAGGATCTCGTCATCAGGGATTAAATGCATGTCTTTTGCGACAGGTACCGTATAACCTGTAGAAACTACATTATTATCAGGATTCTTTTCCCGTGGGTCAAAACGCGCGAGTTTAACCTCCAGAAATTGCTCAAGATAATCTATCGAAAGCGTGCACCCTTTCATCGTTTTGTGCCCGATCAGGGCAGGGAATCCAAGTTCAAGGCAGGCATCGTTGGCGTATTTTATTCGTTCCAGGGGTATAAACTCCTGATGGTAATCATCGCAGCTAAAATTTATTTCGGTTAATCCGGACTCCTTATAAGTCTTCATAATTTCTCTTGCAGTCTGTGGATTTTTTGCCCAAAACCCGTTCGTGACAATTCTGGTTAAAAGCCCCTTTTTCGCACAATACTCCACACATCTTCTCAGGTCTTCCCCTAAAAGAAATGGTTCTCCGCCGGTAAAGACAACCAGTTCTAGTTTTCCGTAAGAAAAGACATGATCGACGATCGTAATCATGTCCTGCAAGGAAAGGCGGGCTGTTTCCCTGGGTCCGCACTCAGCCCCACAGTAACGGCAACTTATGGGACATTGGTAGGTGGTTGAAAAGACAAGATTCGAAAGCATACGACACTCCTTATTTCATTCACGTTTTCCTTACTTCACGGAAGCGACTCCTGAAACAAGGAATAGTTTCAATAAGTTTATCAAAGGTCTGTTTCCTCCTTAATTTTTACAAAGGCATCTATCCTGGCAGATATGGTTGCCAGATCCTGAGGGTGAATAAGTGGGCCGCTGAGGAGGTCTTCCAGGGATCTTTGCCCATCCTTTTGGAAGCCTTTAGTAGTGCCTGTTTCGCTTCTTCGTGTTTGAACTGCATCTGCATTATCCCATTCTCTAGTTTGACTTCTAAAAGTCTCAGATGATGAGCTGGTTGTACCCACAAATTCCATTTCAATCCTTACTTCCTGACTCTGGCAGAGTTCTTTTGCGCTGGTGGCGCTGCGTTCTCTGTCGGTCTCAAAATTTTGGAGGGCCGAGAAACATTTCCCTTTTTGCGCTAAGGCATCTCTGTTATCCCACTCTTTAAAAAAGCCCTGCGATATCTCCATCCTCAGGGATGCCCCATGAATTTCCGCTGCATACCCAAATATCCTTTCAAAGCCTAAGTCCTTGATATTTTTCTTCTTTATCATTTCTCTGAGACCTGATAATGCCCCAAATAAGGTGGCAAAGTCGGAAGGAATAAATGCCGAAGTGTCGAGTTTGACGCCACACTCCTTCATGGCCCCCATAGGGTTCTCCAGGGCAAGAAGGAAGAAATCATCGTCTTTTATGGTCCGTTCTATAAAACGCTTTAACGCAATGGATGGCATGGGAATCTTGACCCTAATTCTTTTTTCTTTCTCTTCCATAATTATCCGCTCCTTTCTTTATAAAGATTGGCTATAGTTTGTGGTTACCTATAAAATAAAAAAGCCTTACTGCAAAGATATCATTGAGAACATCTTCGGCAGTAAGGCTGTCTTTCATGAGAAGTAGAGACGCATTGCAATGCATCTCTACAAAAGACCCTTTCCTTTGCGTCCCCTAATCACTTAGGGTTTGCCTTTATCGGGATTTTTTATTATTGGTTCGCAGATTGTCGCTAAAATGAAAACGAGCGCAACTTTAACAGTTAAACCGCTTTATGTCAAGAAAAAAGCAATACATTTCGATCCTTTGCACTGATTTGTATAATTGCAAAATTACATAAATACTCATGAGGAATGTATCTACTAAAGGAGAAGCAGAAATGCCTGTTCTTGAGTAAAAAGTGCAAAAATTTTGTAATGATGAAATTTTGTGAAGAGGGGAATTTGGTTGTGGCTATGTTGCGCTGTGGTCTATTCTAAACCACATTTCGTAAAGAGGGATAAAGATGTATGCCCCAAAGCTCAGCATGAGTAGGATATTGGAAACGGTGAAGGCGATTACAAAGTGATGGCATGCATATCTGATAAGCCAAGGGGCCGCGAGATTCAATATAATTCCCATAAATGAAACTCCGTATATCGTAATCTTTAATCCTTCGCGTGTATGAGTCATGGCCATAATACGGGAGAGGATAAACATGACAATGGGAATTGAAAAAATATGCGAGTGGGTAACCTCTAATAGCTCCCGATAGGATTTTGGGAAAAACAACCCTTCTTCGAGTTTTAATCTGTTTTCTTCAGCCGATAGTGGGGTATCGAGTTCTTCCTCTTTATCACCACAATAGTACCGTATCGTTTTTTGTGCGGAAAACCCCGTTCTCTCATAATAATTCAGGAAACCAATGCCGATAGCAATAGTCATAATTGATAAGAAAAAAGTAAAAAAAATCTTATTACTGATTGGAAGCGACCACATGCCACTTGACATTGTCTTCTCCTTTAACGTCGGTTTTTTTGAATTTGTCTGCGAACCCCTTCGTCATGTCAATCATTATTTTCCCACCCTTTTCCTCATACGCAATCAAGGCATCGGCGTTAGGTATCTTTTTAATAAGTTTCAGGCCTTTTTCATGACCCAGAACAAAGACAATGGTTGATAGTGCATCAACTTGTGTGCCCGTGGGGGCTATAATCGTTGTTGCAATAGTGCCGCTTACCGGCCTTCCTGTTCGTGGGTTTATGATGTGGGAGTATCGTTTCCCCTTAAAGTCAAAGAATCGTTCATAATCTCCCGACGTGGCCGTGGCTTCATTCCTGAGTTCCAGATAACCAAGGATTTCATTTTTGTCCCGTGGGTGTTGTACGCCAATCTTCCATGCATTTTTGTCAGGGGGGTTGCCCAGTACATAAATATTCCCGCCAAGATTGATACATGCATTATTTATACCAAGGTTTTTCATGATTCCCAGCGCCTTATCGACAGCATATCCCTTTCCAATAGCACCCAAATCAATTTGAGTCTGCGTGTTCTTTAAAAATACCGTACTTGACTTTCTGGTATCAGCACTTTTGTTTATTATAATGTTCTTATAGGAGACGG
>JAUQXU010000227.1 GCA_030837935.1 Candidatus Brocadia sp. | reverse complement strand
AGGAATCAATAACAAGATAAAACGGCTAAAGCGTATGGCATACGGTTATCGGGACGTTAAATACTTCTTACTCAAGATTCATCAGCATTGCGGGCTTCTTGACCCTAAGCTTTCAACTTAAATACGAAAGACACGTTTTTTGTCTAATATTTTGTCCAAATCTGGTACATAATATATTAAGAACAATACTTATTACAAAAAATGATGTTTTCATATTAACAAAAGAAGTTCGTATTTTTATTTGTGAATGATGCAATGATGCAATGGGTGCCCCCTTTTTTTACACTCAATGCAATGACGAATAATTCATTCGTATCCGAACAGTTTCGGATATACTCCCAATTTGGAAGGATAGACGCAATACGGATATAACACCGGATGAAAAGTCAATTAATCCATATTTACTTCACAAATTTAACACCTTAAACGTTACGGGTCTTTGCTTTTTTAATGGTCATTATTGATAAACCCCTCGCACTTGTCAAAGCATTTTTGGGGGTTTTGGCTACAATTCCTTAATCCTGCAGTCCTAGAATTATCTTGAGAATAGGGCGTGAAAGGCTTATATTTATATGGTTATGCCACTAAGACGCTAAGTCACAAAGTCACAAAGAAAGACCTTTGTGCTTTGGTGACTTTGTGGCCTTTTGAAATATATAACTTGTACAATAGCTGCAAATTTATGAAGAAATCAATAATTGCCCGTGGCATACGTGTGAATAATTTAAAAAACATAGATATCGAAATCCCCCATAAAAAATTGGTGGTGATCACGGGGGTCAGTGGTTCTGGCAAATCCAGCCTGGCATTCGATACCCTCTTTGCAGAGGGACAGCGGCGATATGTAGAATCATTTTCGGCCTATGCACGTCAATTTCTGGAGAGGATGGATAAGCCCGATATTGACCACATAGAAGGAATTCCTCCGGCAATAGCCATTCAGCAGAAGAACCCCGTAAAAAACCGGCGATCAACCGTCGGTACCGCCACAGAAATTAATGATTACCTGAGGCTGTTATTTGCCCGGATTGGCAAGACTTTTTGCACTAACTGCAAACGACATGTACAGATCGATTCCGTTTCCCATATCGTCGATACCGTCCTGTCGTTACCGGAAGGTACACGGTTTCTGGTCGCTTTCCCCATCACCGTCAGCCAAAAAGTATCGGGCCAAACACAGGTTAATCTCCTCAAAGAGCGCGGCCTGGTAAGGATTCTTGCGGATAATATCATTACCGATATTACAACCGGAATAAAAGGCTGGGATATCCGTACTGCAAAGTCTGTTTACGGCATTATCGACCGTCTGGTCGTCAAAGACGTAATAAAAGAACGTCTTGTGGACGCTCTGGAAACGGGGTATCGTCTGGGCGCAGGACATTTGAGTATTATATACAACATACAGGATTTCCCTGCCCATCCTGCTGTGCACGGACAGGGACACCCTTTGACTATCCAGGATTCTCCATGGATCGAGCTGAAATACAGCAAGCAATTCTTTTGCAGTTACTGTGTTATTGAATATCCGGAACCTGTCCCTGCGCTTTTTTCATTTAATAACCCGATTGGCGCCTGTTCCAAATGTCAAGGGTTTGGGTATACGATTGAGATTGATATGAACGGCGTTATCCCGGATAAAGAAAAGACGTTGAACGACGGGGCGATAGCCCCATGGAACACACCTGCATACCGTTCGATGTATGAATCGCTGGAAAAGGCATCTGTCAAATACCACATCCCGTTAGATGTTCCTTTTCGCAAACTGAAAAAAGAACAGGTAAAATTGATTTTGGATGGTACAGAGGATTTCTGCGGTGTCCATGATTTTTTTGCATGGCTGGAACAGCGAAAATACAAGATGCACGTCCGCGTTTTTTTGAGTAAATACCGGCGATACTCTTTGTGCACTGCCTGCAACGGAAGTCGTTTAAAGAATCAGGCACTGAACGTTTTGATAAACCACAAGCATATATCAGATATTTGTGCTATGACAATCGATGAGTCTTACCGGTTCTTCGAAGAACTTCGGCTTAACGAGTATGAAAAAAATATTGCTCGTCTGCTGTTACAAGAAATTAAAAAACGTTTGAACTATATGATTAAGGTGGGCCTGGAATACCTTACCCTGGACCGTATGACTCGCACACTCTCCGGAGGAGAGGCCCAAAGGGTCAATCTTACAACGTCTCTCGGCTCTTCACTGGTAAATACCCTATACATTCTGGACGAACCCAGCATCGGGCTTCATCCAAGGGATACCGACAGGTTAATCCAGCTACTTGAACGATTGCGGGATATTGGAAATACCGTTATTGTTGTGGAGCATGACCAGGAGGTTATCATGGCGGCCGACGAGATCATCGACATTGGACCAGGCGCCGGCGAAAATGGCGGTATGCTTGTTTATCAGGGTACCTTTAAGGATTTGCCTGCCCGCAATGATTCGATTACGGGACAGTATTTAAAAGGCGATAAGGCAATTAAAATACCCGCCCGGCGAAGAGAACCCTCGGGCAGGGCTATCGTGCTGAAGGGTGCCTCACAAAACAACCTGAAAGGCATAGAGGCAACGTTTCCCCTTCATATGCTCGTGTGCGTGACCGGAGTTTCAGGGTCTGGCAAAAGCACCCTCGTACAAGACACCCTCTACGGGGCGATCAAAAAAAAGCGGGAAGGATATACCGGATTTGTTGGACGCCATGAAAGCATTCATGGCATACAGTTTATTCATGATGTTATCCTTGTAGATCAATCTCCTATAGGACGCACCCCGCGCTCCAACCCCATCACGTATGTAAAAATATTCGATGAGATTCGGAAACTTTTTGCATCAACGCGAGATGCAAAAATACGAAATCTGAGTGCCGGTTCTTTTTCATTCAATGTCGTTGGAGGGAGATGTGAACATTGTGAAGGAGCTGGCTCCATCAGGGTCGACATGCAGTTTCTTGCAGACATCTACGTCACGTGCGACAAATGCAACGGGAAACGATTCAACAAAAAGGTGCTCGATATAAAATATAAAAACAAAAATATTCATGAGATACTTGAAATGACCGTAGATGAAGCCATTATCTTCTTCCATGATTCTTCCCGGATTTCAAAGGGACTAAAATTTCTGCAGGATACCGGGTTGGGCTATTTGAGGTTAGGACAGCCCGCTACCACCCTATCGGGAGGCGAAGCACAGCGACTGAAGATTGCTACCTATATGGCCCAGGAAAACCCTGATGCGATGCTCTTTATCTTCGATGAACCCACCATAGGGTTACATATGGATGATGTCCAAAAACTTCTTGCCTGTTTTCAGAGATTGATTCAGGCCGGACATTCCCTCATCGTAGTAGAACATAACCTTGACGTAATTAAATCTGCCGATTATATTATCGACCTTGGTCCCGAAGGTGGCAGTGCCGGGGGATATATCGTTGGTTGCGGTTCGCCGGAACAGATATCACGCATAGAAAGGAGTTATACAGGGAGATACCTGAAACCTTATTTTTCCTGAGTATCAAAATGTTTCAAGTTATGCGCAAACACGGACAAACAAGGTTTGTCCGTGCCACCCTGAAACCCGCTTAAATAAAATGGAAATTCTTACACGTTTTAAATTAGGCCTTCGGCGACTTCCCCCCTATGTCCCCCCGTTTACGGGGGGACATAGGGGGTAAAAGAAAATGCTCAGTGTATGCTTGACTCTGAGGCTAAAATTCTTATACACAATCTATGCCCGAAGGGCAGAAAGCACATAGCCAGGGGTGAAGCCCCTGGACGAAGAAATATAAAAAGAATTAACCCCGAAGGGGTGAAAGAGAAAAGGATTTTATTGATTTCCCCAGAAATACTGCGTTGAATACAAATTGTATGTGGAAATGATTGAGCAGTAATTTCTTTCACCCTTTCAGGGCTGATGTTTTTATACATTTTAGCAGGGGGCTTTGCTCCCTGCTATATACTGACGGCCTTTCAGGCATGACATGATATTCCTTAACATATAATCTGTGTTCGCTTGTATCCAAACAAAAATCCCTCTCGTATAAATTCTATGAAAGGTCACAATGAAATTTAGTAAAAAAAATATCCTGTTTGCCGTCAGTATTATAGCCAGTATCGTTTGTACATGGTTATTTATAAGAAATATCGACTGGTTGCTCCTGAAAAACGCATTAAGGGATGCAAACTATTGGTTTATCATCCCGACGCTCATTTTAACCCTGCTGGTTTACGTTATAAGGGCAATCCGATGGCGCGGATTACTGTCACATATTAAATCAGTTTCTGTCATAAATTTGTTGTCTGTTACGTGCATTGGCTTCATGGCAAACAATATCCTTCCTGCCCGTGTGGGAGAGGTTTTGAGGCCATTTATCCTGTCAAAAAAGGAGGATATAAAATTTTCAACTTCCTTTGCTACCGTAATCGTGGAGCGTATTTTTGACATGCTGGGACTCATTATATTTACGGTAGTTGTCATCGCCTTACTGCCGCACCCACCGGCCGCCCAAAACAACCCTCTTGATCACGTTTCTGCAAGTCAGGTGAGCACAGTCCAGGAATCGATTATCCCTTCCCTGAAAAAATGGACAGAGGTATTCGCAGCGGTAGGAGCCTTTACCGTTATTGCCCTTTTGTTAGTCGTTATTAAACCTGATTTCTTTAAAAAAATACTCTCCAGGCTTTGCAGCTTTCTGCCGCATAAACTCAAAGACAAGATTTTAGGATTGTATGAATCCTTTGTGTATGGTCTCAAAATCCTGGAAGACAAAAAACAAACGGTATGGATATTCGCGCTTTCACTCTTTGTTTGGGTGCTTGGAGGAGCTGAAATATATCTTCTCGGATTTTCCTTCCACATGCATCTTCCTTTTGTGGGAGCATGCCTTGTCGCTGTATGTCTCGCACTGGCAGTTGCCCTGCCCCAGGCGCCAGGATATATCGGCGTTTTCCACATTGCGGTACTAAAATCATTACATATTTTTGGAATAGAAACCACAGCAGCCCAAAGTTATGCCATCGTTTTGTGGGCTATCAGCATTCTTCCTTCTACGATTCTGGGCTTCCTCTTCCTCTGGCGGGAAGGCATCGCCTTCCGTGAGGTAGTAAAGCTGGAAGAAGAGATCGCCGAAGGAAGATTGGAAGAGTTGGAAGGTGTAACAACAGACATAAAATAGATCAATGTCAAATGAAGACCTTTTAAAACTAAGGATAGATCCGTCTGCTAAGAGCATTCACCAGGTACGACACAGAAAGCCGTACTATCGGATTGCGGGTATAGTACTCATTGTCGTAGTGATAGGATTCCTTTACCTGAACGGTGCCCTGACGCCAGCCGTCCATGTTGAGGTTGCCAGCGTTACCAGGACTTACCCGTCTCAAACTCTTGCCCTGCTGAACGCCAGTGGCTATGTGGTGGCTCAGCGTAAGGCCGCTGTGGCGTCCAAAATCACCAGCCGGCTTGTATCGTTAAGTGTTGAGGAAGGAAGCAAGGTAAAAAAGGGAGAGATTATCGCATGTCTTGAAAATGAGGATGCTATTGCCTTACAGAACCAGGCTGCAGCCAACCTGAATGTTGCGCGCTTTAACCTCCGGCAGGAGAAGGCAGAACTTCAGGATGCCACCGTTTCCTATCGTCGTGAAAAAAAGTTACTGGCGAAGGGAATAACAACACAGGCTGAATGCGATGCCGCCCTGGCCCGCTATAAAAAGGCCATTGCGACTGTTGCCGGTGCAAAAGCTGGGGTTAAAGCTGGTGTCGCTGCGCTTCAGGTGGCCAACGTTTCATTGGAATATACCCTGATCCGAGCCCCTTTCGACGCTGTGGTTTTAACCAAAAATGCTGATATCGGCGATATCGTTACCCCAATCGGAGCGGCTGCCGATGCCAAGGCCGCTGTTGTTAGCATAGCCGACATGAGCTCGCTCCAGGTGGAAGCCGACGTTTCTGAATCGAATCTGGAATTGGTGAAGGTTGGGCAGTCGTGTGAAATACAACTCGACGCTTTTCCCGGGTCCCGTTTCCGCGGAGAGGTACATATGATCGTACCAACTGCCGACCGGAGTAAGGCGACGGTAATGGTCAAGGTCCGCTTCATAGATGAAGACAGCCGTATCCTGCCTGAAATGAGCGCAAAAGTTGCTTTTCTCTCCAGACCTCTAGAAAGTGAAGAGCAAAAACCCCTTACCATGATTAATCCGGATGCCCTGATAGCCCGCAACAGCAAGAATTTTGTCTTTCTCATAAAAGGCGACCGCGTGGTACAGACCCCTGTTACCACGGGAATTCGGATAGGCGATATGATAGAAGTCCTTGACGGGATAAATCTGGACGATAAGGTGGCTGTGAAACCGTTGAATAAGTTAAAAGACGGTTCAAAGGTAAAGATTGTAGAAAAATAATGGAATACAAAACACCTCTTGTTAAAATAAAAAATCTGTGCAAATCCTATCGAAGAGGCAGCCAAATTATTCCGGTGTTGGAAAACATTACTTTTGACATTGAAGACGGTGAATTTCTTGCATTGATGGGACCGTCGGGTTCAGGGAAGAGCACCCTGTTAAACCTGATTGCCGGAATCGACACGTTTGATAGCGGCATTATCAACGTAGGTGGTGTCGATATTGCGACGCTGTCTGAAACGGAACTTGCACAATGGCGCTCTACCAACGTTGGCTTTATCTTTCAGTTTTACAACTTAATTCCGGTGCTCACCGCCTTTGGGAATGTTGAATTGCCTCTGCTTCTGACCCGACTTTCCAGAAAAGAGCGGAGAGAACATGTGGAAACAGCGCTTCGGATAGTCAATCTTTCCGATCGCATGAACCATTATCCCGGCCAGCTCTCCGGCGGACAACAGCAACGGGTAGCTATAGCCCGGGCCGTTGTTACCGACCCCACCATAATTGTTGCTGATGAACCGACCGGAGACCTTGATCGCATCTCGGCAAAAGAGGTGCTGGAATTAATGGACCGGCTTAATGTTGAATTTGGGAAAACCATTATCATGGTTACTCACGATCCCCATGCGGCAGAAAAAGCCCGGACAATAAAGCACCTGGAAAAGGGCATTTTGAATGCACATAATCAATCTCGTCTTTAAAAATACCTTCCGGCACAAACTTCGCACCTCGTTGACCATCCTTGGCATTGTCATCGTCATCCTTGCCTTTGGTCTCCTGAGGACTGTGGTAAGCGCCTGGTATGCGGGAGTAGAGTCCTCTTCAGCAAGCCGCCTTGTGACCAGAAATTCCATATCGCTTGTCTTTCCGCTTCCTCTTTCTTACAGAGAAAAAATACGACAGATACACGGAGTGAAACTCGTATCCTACGGGAACTGGTTTGGCGGCAACTATATCGACGAGAAAAACTTTTTCGCCAACTTCGCTGTGGAACCTGCGAGCTATCTGGAATTGTATCCCGAATATATCCTTCCGTCCAATCAGAGGGCTGCCTTTCTGCGTGACCGGAAGGCTGCTATCGCCGGACAGAAACTGGCAATAAAATACGGCTGGAGAATCGGTGACACCATCACCCTGAAAGGAACCATTTTTCCTGGTAACTGGGAGTTTGTTCTCCGTGGAATCTATCGGGGTAAAGATAAAAGCACTGACGAAACCCAGTTTTTTTTCCACTGGAACTATCTCAATGAAAGCCTGAAAAAGACCATGTCTCTCCGGGCAGATCAGCCGGGTTTCTATCTCGTTGGAGTAAGCAACCCTAACCTCGCAGAGGAAGTGGCGGTAGCTCTTGATAAAACCTTTAAAAATTCTCTCGCAGAAACTCTGACCGAGACCGAAAAGGCATTCCAGCTGAGTTTTGTTTCCATGAGTGAAGCGATTGTTGTTGCCATACAATTGGTTTCCTTTGTTGTAATTGTTATTATCATGGCCGTGCTGGCTAATACCATGGCCATGACTGCCCGCGAACGAATCGGGGAATATGCAGTACTCAAAACTCTCGGATTTGGCGGCTGGCATATTGCCGCATTGATATTCGGAGAATCCCTGTTTATCTCCATGATTGGCTGCACCTTCGGTATTGCTTTTACCTTCCCGATAGCAAAAGTCTTTGGCGACACTATGGGGACTTACTTCCCGGTGTTCAATGTGGCAACGAAAACCATTTACCTCGATGCAGCGGTCTCTCTTTTTGTAGGTGCGGTAGCGGCGGTCATTCCGACCTGGCGCGCAATAAAAATCCGGATAGCGGATGGCCTGAGAAGGATTGGATAAATGAGAATACCTTTTTTATACAGCTTTCGCAATCTCCTGACCCGCAGGCTTACTACCATACTTACAGCATCTGGTATGGCGCTGGTAGTATTTGTATTTGCCTCGATTTTAATGCTTGCCGAGGGGCTGCGGAAGACCCTGGTAAATACCGGTTCTTATAATAACGTCATGGTAATCCGCAAGGCAGCGTCCTCTGAAGTGCAGAGTGGAATTGACCGGCAGCAGGCCTCAACCGTTGAAACATTACCGGATGTGGCTTTGGGGACACACGGCCAACGGCTTGTGGCAAAAGAGCTGGTGGTGCTCATAAACCTCCCGAAACGGGGAAGTAATAAACCATCAAATGTGGTCATCAGGGGCATTTCAGGAAATTCTCTCTTGCTGCGACCCCAGGTAAAACTTACTGAGGGGCGTATGCCAAGGTCCGGTTCATCTGAGATAATTTCAGGCCAAAGCATCGCAAAAAGGTTTAAAGGAGGAGGCATCGGTGAAACCCTCCGTTTTGGCATGAGGGACTGGACGGTAGTGGGAATATTTGACGCAGGGAACACGGGCTTTAGTTCGGAGATATGGGGAGATGTGGATCAGCTCATGCAGGCATTTCGCCGGCCAGTTTATTCATCCGTTATCTTTCAATTACGCGACACTTCCGAATTTATAAAATGCAAGGCACGTGTTGAAAGCGACCCGCGTTTAACTCTGGAGGCCAAGCGGGAAATCACGTACTATGAAGATCAGTCGAAGATGATGGCAAAATTTCTGCGCATCCTGGGGCTGTCACTCACCA
>JAUQXU010000226.1 GCA_030837935.1 Candidatus Brocadia sp. | reverse complement strand
ATAAAATGCCCAAAGGGCAGAAAGCATATAGCCAGGGGTTCACCCCGTTAGATAACAGATATCGAACAGGAGACACAATGAGAACTCACAAGTTTTTCAAAATTCACGCTACTCACCATACAACACGATATCTAACGGGGTGAAGCCCCTGGAAGCGAAGGTGACATAGAATCAACCCCAAAGGGGTGAAAGAAAAAAGGGATAGACTTATGCCGTGAATCGTGCCCGTTATCCGAGATTTTCCCCCTAAAAACATGTCCTCACAAAAGTGGGGAGAGGGGATTAAGGGGTGTGTTTTCTTCCCTAATCAAGACCATGTCATGAGCCTTCGTCCTGAGCTTGTCGAAGGATCAGTCGAATGAGGGGTGTGTTTCCTGACACTGACACCCATATAATCATGGAGAGTAAAATGGATGACAAACGCAAATATTTAGTTGTTGTAGATATTCCAGGTATCAAAGAGTATGTTTTTGGCACTGATAGATTAGTTGAAATAAGAGGCGCTAGCGCCCTTCTAAAAAGAGTAAACGAAGTGTCTATATATAAGCATCTTTCTGATTGCGGGAATTTGTCAACGATCCAGGTATTTGCTGGGGGAGGTTCAGGACATTTTATTGTGGAGGCGCAAAAAAGGGGCGATTTGGAAGATGCCCTTTCAAAGTTAAAAACACACGTATTGAAAGAATCAAGAGGTGGTTTCGGCTTAGTTTGCGGTTTTGCCGAATATTTTGAGGATAAATATGATGAATCCTTGAGAAAAGCCCTGATTTCACTGGAGCAAGATAAAGATGAAAATCCTCCATGTTACAATTTGTCAGTTCATACCGGGTTTATAAGAGAGTGTGAAAGTTGTTCTGGAGAGGCAAATACTTTTAAAAAATATCATAAAGATGATGACGCACATGCCTTGTGTTCGATTTGTGCTCAAAAATTAAAATCCGGTCAGGATAAAGAAAGTGGACTGGGGAAAGAGCTTTCGAGTTTCTTAAAAAACAAGGGCATTGATTGTGGTCTGCCTACAGATTTTGAGGAAATTGGGAATGGATGTCTCGCGAAAAGTGGATATACCGCGCTTGTTTACGCGGATGGCAATGATCTTGGGAAAACCTTTCGGAATATCAAGACACAGAAATTGTATCACTTCATTTCGAAAACGGTTGAGGAATCTCTTCGCGTGGCATGTATGGAAGCTATCATCGAAGTTTGTAAACCGGTTGAAAATGTCTTGCCTGCCTCTATATTGCTTCTTGGAGGCGATGATTTATTGGTGTATTTAGCCGCGGACACTGCCATTCCATTTGCTATTTCCGTTGCAAAAAAATTTGGCGAGGAAGCAAGTAAAAGAATTAATGCTATTGATGATTCATCGCTAACCGAACAACTTGCCAACCTTAGCTTAACAATATCGCTTGGCATATCATTTGGAAAATCACACACACCCTTTTCAATCATGCTCAACCAGGCCGAAGAGTTATTGCGGTCAGCAAAGAAAACGCGCCGAAACAAGATTGATAGCCAAATGGATAGCACAAACCAGCCATATATAGACTACCATTTGGCTTCAAACTTCAATCAGATTGACGTCAAAAGCAGCCGGTTAAATCATCTCACCTTGTGCGGTAATTATGTTGCGCCATCCAAACAAAGATATTTAAGGTTATATCAAAAACCTTACTCGCTAAAAGAATTGGAGACATTGTGGGACTCGGCAAAAAGTCTTTTAAAAAGTGGAATATCTTCCACAAAAATCAGGCAATTGGGCTATGCCCCTACGCTGGGAAAAATAAACGGTATCATAGAATATTTATACACGTTTACCCGCTTAAAAAACGACGAGCAGCGCCGTATGGTTGCCGACGCATTAAGCAAGTTTGGTTGCAAGAATGGAACAATACTTTGGCGTGAACACGAAAATAGTCTGTATGATTCTACGATATTGATGGACCTGGTCGAAATTGCCGAGTTTATAAAGAAAAACTGAAAAATACATTAAGGAGTAACGTTATGCAACATTCGATACATATAAAGTACACCATCACTCTTATGTCCGGATGGCATGCAGGGTCTGGTGAGGGCGGATTATTTGCTAACCGTTTGGTAAGAAAAGACGCCCAAAATCTGCCGTTTATCCCCGGAAGCACGTTAAAAGGGGTCATCAGGGAAAATTGCGAAAAACTTTCCACCACGTTAAAATTTCCTTCCCCCACAAACCCCCATGATAAAAGCCTGAGCCACGGCGACTCTTTTACCGCATTAAGCAAAGTGACGTCACCCGTGGACGCCATTTTCGGCAATTGCTTTGAGGAAGGGAACCTTTTTTTCCGTGACGCACGGTTGAACAATGTGCAAATTGCCGGCTTAGATACCCGTCCGGGGGCGCTTATTAATTCGCGTGCCAGGATTCACGTTAGCAGAAAATTAGGCACTGCCAAGGAAAACCACTTGTTTAGCACCGAGTACACAAAACAAATGGAATTTACCACGTCAATAGACGGCTATCACAATGGTTTATATTCAATAGTTGACGGCGAACTACCATTTTCTTATTGCATTCTAACCGCCGGAATACTCCTGATGGATAAAATTTGCGGAGATAAGAGTATTGGCGGTGGCTGGATAAATACCAAGATTGACATAATAAAATATAACCAGCAATTAATGAACGAAGATAGGATTTTTGATTCATTAGATGCCAACGATTACAGAGAACTTAAGGAATTACCATGAAATACTACAAAATAGCAGCAAAACTGCTGTCCCCCATAATGATTCAGGAGAACCGGCAGTCAAACAACCCGAAAAGCCTATCGTATATACCTGGAAGCACCTTACGCGGCGCTCTGGCAATGCATTATTTACGTTCAATCGGAAGTTCGAATGATGAAGTCTTTAATGCCCTGTTTGTTTCTGGTTCAATAAAATATCCGAATCTTTATCCCTCTAACGAGCAGGAATTGATTGTCTCTAAAATTTTGCCGCTTACCGCCGTTAGTTGTAAAAATGTTGA
Source organism: Candidatus Brocadia sp. (assembly GCA_030837935.1). Lineage (GTDB taxonomy): Bacteria > Planctomycetota > Brocadiia > Brocadiales > Brocadiaceae > Brocadia. The sequence goes on along the minus strand of JAUQXU010000226.1, from coordinate 2,647 downwards.
CGGATTTCAGCGTGATGCCGATGAAGATAAAATAGGACACGGCGTTAATGACAGTTTGGTTGATAAACTCACAAAACGACTTGATCAAAATGCAAGTGTACCTACCTGTAAAAAATGTAATCAAAGTTTAAAAGCTTTTAGCGGATTTTGGAGTAATTCTGTAAAAAATCCAAGAAAAATAGAAACAGTTCTCTTGTTTACCAGACATACTGGCATTGACAGGAATACCGGCACGGTAGCACCCAACATTTTTTTTACCAACCAGGTTATTGCCGATTTACAAAAGGTTCCCATCAAAGAAAACAAGGATGACGATAAAGAATATTATACGCAACAATTTAATGGGTGTACCTATTTGTCTGAAGAGCAACATGCACTATTACAAAACCTCTCCGCCAAAACCATTTTTTTAGGTAGAAATAGGAGCAGAGGCCTGGGAGAAGTTGAATTATCCATTCAGGCAACAGAGGAAACCTCGTTTGATTTACCACGTTGGAACTCCTCTTTAAGAGAAAAATGTAAGAAACTCACCAATTTAGATATCCCTGAAGGCATATATTTTTCAATAGGGCTGGAATCGCACGCCATTCTTCAAGATACATTCTTGCGCCCCATATACGACGTCAATCTTGACTTTTTAAATATTTTGCCCGTACTAAGAGTTACAAAGACGCAAATAATCAAAGGGTGGAACAATGCATGGAAACTGGCAAAATCTGACGATGTTGCAATCGCAATGGGCAGTGTATTCTTATTCAAATATGTGGGAAACGACATACCAGGTTTAACCGGATATTTGGAAAATTTGAAAAGAAACGGTATTGGCTTAAGAACTGAAGAGGGATTTGGGCAAATATCAGTTTGCAATCCGTTTCATACTGAAATGGAGGATATATAAATGTCACAAAAATTTAATACCAAAACTATAAGTCCCGGCATAGTAAAGGCTATTGACGTTTTTCTGGAAGGATATTATACCAAGTCAATAGAAGCTGCGAAAATAATGGCTAGCGATCTCCCGGGTAAGACACAGGCAAGGGGTCTTGAAACGTTGACGGCAACCACCTCCCGTTTTTCTGAAATAATCAATTACGTGAAAAGGCAAACGGGAAAAGACACAAAAAATGAATGGACTACGTTAGGCCCTAAATTAATATCACAATTGGAGGATTTAGAAAAAAAGGCTGAAGAATTGAGCAAAGACAACGTTGATAGCTGCCTGGACATTAAATTGCTTTTAGCAAGGGGCTGGGTAAACCAGGTTGTTTGCCAGTATTTATACGAAAAAACAATCAAGAAGGATGAAAAGAAATCACATGGTAATTGATAACTACCTAAATTCCTTGCGTTTTCTCAGATTCCAGGACAAGGAATTAAGAATATTTGCCTCTGGTTTGGTTGATCATTTCCTTGAAAATCACTTACCTGCCAAAGGAACCCAGTTGAATTCGATACCGGCAACAATTCAGGCATGTGGATTAAGTGGGCTAAAGACACTCATTAACAACCAAAAAAGCAAAAATACAAACGAGAAAAACAAGGATTTTTGGGGATTTCTACACGATGTTGTTTGCGATGATACGACGGAGAGCGAAAACTCTCTTCGAAGGTTTGTCGTTGAGGAACTCTCCAAATATAGAGATGAATCCGGAACGGCAATTTTTGACAATGAGGAAAATTATTCCGATAAAGTGGGCAAGAAAAAGGCAAGAAAAGAGAACAACAAAATCGTGGAAGGGGTACTGAACGAACTGGTCAAGCCCTTTTTTGAGCATTTTAACTGCCACTATTCTTATAAAACAGTCAAAGAAAGGAGCCGGGATTGAAGGGAAATTGCGTATCATTTAAAAATAAAATCAGGGTTTCCGGAAAGCTTGCGTTTAAAACCGCGTTTCACATAGGCGCCGGAAGGGAGGGAACCCTTGGCACTAATATGGGCGTGTTAAAAGATTTTGACGGCGTCCCTCTCCTGCCGGGGTCTACGCTTAAGGGCATCTTTCGATCAACCGCTGAGAAACTGGCCGAACATTTTAATTTGTGGGCATGTTTCTTTGATTTGTCTTTAAACAATGAAAAAACCCGGTATTGTATTAGCGATGAAAAGTACAGAACCCATGAAGATACAAAAAACGAGTTGGAAGCGCTAAAAAAGGCGGAGTGTTCGGAAGAAAAAATGTGGGAATGGATAAATAGTCATACCTGTGACGTCTGTAAAATATTTGGGTCTCCCATGTTGGCGTCTCGTATCTTTTTCTCCGATGCAACGCTGGAAGAATGGGCCGGGAACGTTTCGATAAGAGATGGAGTAAGCATTGATCGGGATTCAGAAACTGCCGTGGACAAAGCCAAATATGATTATGAAGTTGTTCCCAGAGGGGCAACGTATTCCTTTGCCGTTGAAATACAAAACTATGAAGACGCAGAAATTGTATTAATTGCCGCCGTAATCTCTGAATGGGAAAACGGCCTGCGTATCGGCGGATTTACTTCCAGGGGGATGGGGAAATGCAAATTCACCCTGAATAAAGTCGAAACATTGGATTATGCAGACACCAATCAACTGAAAAACTATTTATTAAAAAAAGAGATGAAACAAGATAATGCTTTTTTTGATAATAAACTGAAATTAGCCTTGGAAAATGGGGGG
>JAUQXU010000225.1 GCA_030837935.1 Candidatus Brocadia sp. | reverse complement strand
AAAGGCAAGGAAGAATATTGTATAACTTACAGCCTTTTTCCAATCATTCATAATCCAAAACACCTCCGTTATCATGAAAAAGATATACATCTCACATTAATTCCCCCTGGTTAAAAAAGGGAGAAACAGGGGGTTGTGTTTTTTCTCCGGATGGAAATTATTTACAACCCCCTTCATCCCCCTTTTTAAGGGGGATTTTTATGTTGCATACTGCCCAGAAACCCGCTTAAATAATGTGAATTTATTTCTTTCCGAAACCCCTGATAACGGACACCAATGCCTTAATCTCATCCTGGGTCAGTTTTTCTTTAAATGGCATCATCTTTTCCGGTGTTCCATTGCTAATTTGCTCGATGATCTGTTCATCGGTTGTCTTTGCCTGCCATTCTGCGTTGGCAAACTCACGCGCTCCCAAACCTGTTCCAAGGTCTGTGGGGTGACCATCCTCGCCATGACAGGTCTTACAATGGGTCATGAATATTTTTTTTGCATCAATATCAGCTGCTTTTGAAATAGAGGCCCCTGAAAAATAGGTTACTGCGCCGAGAACCACGGCAATTGACGTTGCTCCAAAAATTCTTGTGGTAAGCATATGCTCTTTTCCTCCAGACTTTCATGATAAATTTTTTAAAAGGCACCCATAAACACAAAACACTTGATTCATTACACTTTTTCTACAAATCGCACATATCATTCTTCATAGGTGAGAACACGGATAATACCCATCGTGCCGCCATCGTTGTTTGTGGTAGCATCGCAAACAGAAATCACCTTCGTAATCTTGTTCTGCTGTAAAAATTCATTTACTCCCTTATCCAGTTCCACAAGTTCATTATGGACTTGAAAAATCTTGAGAGGCGAAGTAAAAGTCTTAACTTTCACCATAAAACGGCTCCTTTGTTAAATTTGCATTACAGAAATTTATTTAGTCACGTTCACCTCTTTTGTACCCTCCCATATGCCATGGAGGTTGCAACGGCTAAAAGCGCGAAGCGTTTTTTTCCCCTCGTGATGTAAAACGATACTCAACGACACCTCCGGCCTGTTAAGTTCCGCAGTAAAATCCACACGCGAGATATATATGTGGCCGCAATAAAGGTCTATAAACTGAATAAAGTTTCCATTCTCCATCACATGAGGCACCTCCCCCACCTTTATCGTTACCGTAAAGGGCTGCCCAACCTTCGCATCTCCCTGTATGGAAATCACGGGCACGTGTTTTTTTGCCATATCCGCAGGCCCTGTGGCCACGGTATTGACCTGACAAAACAAGGTACTTTCTCCTGTCATCTTTTTCCTCCATAATTAAAAATGTTTCCTGAAATTAAATTTTACTTTCATTGAGTTGTACAGATACCATCTTAATTGCCTTTACAGGGCAAACCGGGATGCAACGTTCACACTTATCGCACCTGCGTTGAACAATTTCCGCCTTCTCATTTTCCATGAAAATAGTTTCACGAGGACAAACATGCAGACATTCTTCACAACCAACACATTCTGCCTTATCCACAACAATTATCATTTGCAAGCCTCTCTACGGCAGGAATACCACATCCATGCTGCCTCCTGCAAAAGGTTATGAGGTTATTCCGTCTTAACTTCAATCTTTCTTGGTTTTACATGTTCTGCCTTGGGCAAGACAAGAGACAAGACGCCATCCGATATCTTCGCCTCGATCTTATCCCTATTAATTGCGTCAGAGATAACAAAATGCCTGTGATAATGCCCAATATTGTATTCGTTATACACCACTTTCTCATCGGTATATGCCTCTTGAGAAACCTCTCCATTGATAACTAATTCATTATCCCGAAGATCAATGCTGATGTTATCAGTCCCCACTCCTGGCATATCTATCAGGATGGTAAAGTTGTCCGGCGTTTCATAAATATCAGACAAAGGAAAATACCATTCGCCCTTTCCTGTCACGACACACTTGTCTGGAGTAATCTTCTTTTTTTCAACCGTTGGATGTTCTTTCGTTTCCATTATCAGGTTCTCCTTTTCACTATGCTTTTTGAATCACAACTTGTTTTGGTTTTGCCTCTGCGGCTTTAGGGAGTTTCACCAGTAAAACACCATTCTTATAAGAGGCCGATACCCTTTCAACGTCAACTTTTTCAGGTAACATAATAGAACGGGCAAATGTCCCATAGTTCCTTTCCCGGCGCAGGTAGGTTGCCTTCGCCGTCACGGCAACCGATTTTCTCTCCCCTTTTATAGTTAAAACGTCATCCACTACCTGGATGTCCAGATCAGCGATCTTGATTCCGGGAAGTTCTGCGCGAACAAAAACATGCTCCTCATTTGCAGATACAATAATTGGAGGAAATTCCATACTTGCATACCCTTCCATCGGTGACGTGGAACTCAAAATATCCAACAGATCACTCATTTCTTTTTGGATATGGGTAAGGCTGTCCAGCGGACCTGTTCTTTCCCATTTCATAAGACCCATTAATATTCACCTCCTCTCCATTACATAAAATGTGTCAACCTGTAACAAAATTGCAGAAAAACTGAGTTTCTCGCCCATTACACTCCCAAACAGGAGTTTGGGAGCGAGCAGATGAAAGATATCTTTCAAAAAAACTAACTTGACGTATAGGAATTTCAAACACCCCCCCATAATCCCCCAGTAAACTGGGGGACACAGGGGGATAACCAAATACACGTTGCCGAAGGCCTAATTGATTATACATATTTTTATGCCTTTCCGTATCGCCTTTGTCTTTTCCGTTTATCTAAAATTCTGGACAGAATATTCTATACTCCTGGATTTATTTCCATCGTTAGTTTTTTTCCAAACCTTTCGATTACCATGAGGATTGAAATCATTTCTCTTATGGTTAGAGCAGGTTATACATAATAATGCATATCGTAACCTCTCCGGAGGAACATGAATTATCGTAAATAATTCCAATCTGAAAGATATATTAGGCAATAAAGATGCCAATACGCGAAAATTATAGTAAACACCTTAAGAAGTTATCATTGCGAGCGGAGCAAAGCAATCCACGCCCTTAAGATTGCTTCGGGCTATCGCAATAGAAACGCGTTTACTATATCAGTTAGGAGAAAAATGGGGGGGATTCGAGGCTACTTGCAACTATGCCTTAACAAATCTTTTGCCTGAGAGTTGTTTTACCAGCTTCTTTATTTCCAGGATCAGCAAAGTGCTTGTAACAACGGAGGTAGGAAGCTTTGCAATGCGTATAATTTCATCGATATCTTTAGGACTGCTGGACAGGAGGGAGAATATCTTTTTTTCCTGAGAGTTAAGTGATAGACTTCGCGGGTCGTTTGTTATAGACGCATCAGACATGTTCAAGATTTCTGCAACCGGTCCCAGTTCTTGAATGATGTCAGTGATATCCTCGACGAGTTTGGCGCCTTCCTTAATCAGTTTGTGTGTGCCCCGACTGTAAATATTGTCAATATTGCCCGGAATAGCAAAGACCTCTTTTCCTTGTTCGAGCGCCCACTGAGCGGTTATCAGAGAACCGCTTTTTAATGACGATTCGACCACAAGCACCCCCAGCGACAAACCGCTTATCAGTCTGTTTCTCGGCGGGAAATTACGAAAATCAGGCGGCGTATTCATGGGAAACTCAGACACGATAGCGCCGTGATGAACGATTTGTTCTGCCAGTTCGATATTTTCCCGGGGATACATGACTCCCAGACCGCAGCCGAGTACCGCAATGGTGCGTCCGTGGGAACCAATGGCGCCACGATGTGCAGCAGCGTCTATTCCCCGCGCCATGCCGCTGACAATACAAAGTCCCTTCTGCGCAAGGAGACGGCCAAAACGTTCCGCCTGCGAGAGACCATAGTAGGTGCATCGCCTTGCCCCAACAATAGCAAGGGCAAGGACGTCGGCTTCAAGGATATTACCCTTAACATACAGGACGAGCGGCGGGTCGTAAATGGTTTTGAGATGTTTCGGATACTGTTCGCTTGTGTAAGGGATGATTTGAACGTCCTTTTCTTTTGCCAGATGAATTTCGGCTGCAATATCGATAGTTCTCGATTCCTCTACGATGGCATTCGCGAGCTTTGGACCTATTCCTGGCACTGTCTCCAGTTCTGCCCGCGGGGCGTCAAGAATAGCCTCAGCAGAACCGAATCTTTCCACAAGTGTTTTATACGTCCGTATCCCGATCCCCTTCGTCATATTCAGACGTAAGAGGGCATCAAATTCGGTCAATGCGGTTTCCTCTAATTAAATAGGCTTGTTCAATACCCGCTGCAAAATCTCTTCGGTTACCCGATCCGATATAATAACCTCGCCAATTTTTGTTGGGAGGATAAAACGGAGCCTGCCGCTAATGACTTTTTTATCAGTATATAGCGTTCTTACAATTCCCTCAGATTCTAATCCTGTATGAAGCGGCAACCCTAATCTTTTGATTAATAAAAGCTGTCGTTCCAGCACAGTAATATTGGCCAACCCCATTTCAATGGCAATTTTGGTAGCATAAAGCATGCCAATAGCTACCGCCTCGCCGTGTCTGTATTTTGCGTAATTGGTAAGAGTCTCAATGGCATGACCAATCGTATGGCCATAATTTAATATGGCACGCAGGTGTTTTTCCTTTTCGTCCTCTTCCACGACGTTTGCCTTGATCTGACAGGAAGTGGCAATGATCTTAAGAAGGGCGTTGTAGTTCAATTGCAAGATATCCTGAAGGGACTTTTCTATATACTCAAATAGTTCCGCATCTCTGATGACTCCGTATTTTATGACCTCCACAAGCCCGGCCACAAGTTCCACTGCTGGTAATGTTGAAAGTGTATCAGTATCAACAAAAACAGCCTTGGGCTGATAAAAACTTCCAATCATATTTTTACCCTTTGGATGGTTCACTGCTACCTTGCCGCCGATACTGCTATCGACTTGCGCGAGGAGTGAAGTAGGTACCTGAATAAACGGAATACCCCTCATAAAGGTTGAGGCAACAAAACCACTGATGTCTCCTACCACGCCTCCACCTAATGCCAAGATAAGTGAGTTCCGATCCAGTTTATGATCAAAGCATGCATCGTAAAGTAATAAGGCTGTTTCAAGTGTCTTTTGTTCTTCACCTGGCTTTAATGAGATAAGCCTGATATCGAACTTGTGCCGTGCAAGACTTTCAGTTACGATATTTCCGTATACCTTCTCAATATTCCTGTCTGTAATCAGGAGCGTCTTGCAGGGTCCTTTCTCTTTTACTAAGATATCTCCGATTTTCCCAAGGAAACCTTTGTCTATGTAAATATTGTAACTATCCTCAGATAGATTAACCCGTATAGTTCTCATAAAAATAGGTTACTGTTCGACCCTTTATCATTCTTTGAAAAGCAGGAATGACGGAATATAAAAGCATCGTTAAACTTTTGAAAATATTATATCATATTTACCACAGAATTTTTACCACAGATTTCGCAGATTTCACAGAAAAAACTGACAGATTATTGTTTAGTTTTAAAACTTGATACTCATGGAAGGCACTCCAATCATGTTTTTTTGCTAAGGTTTATTTTGAAGACAACATCTGTACCTTTTTCTTACCAACATTATTACGTTATATCCGATCTTATACAGTTACATCAGATTCTCTCTTTTGCAATATACCCGGTACCCTGTAATCATCTCAGCAACTTTTACCCTTAAAAATCTAAATAAATAGATTTTTGGTCTAAATTTCTTGATAAAAATATCTGGCAATCTAACCTTGCTGTTTATTTACGTTTCTGTAAATAGTAGATATGAATATAACTAGGACATATTTGTGCGATGTTTTTGAAGATCGTTACTTTGGCATAACAATTGTTTACGTTATGAATATTCTACTTTTTAAAATTTAGGGTACTTTTTCTTTGGTATAAAAAATGGTTTCTTCTCCTCAATTCCTGAAACAGGATATTATGCTGCGTGTGCTGTATTCGCTCGTGCCGGTTGCAGCAGTAGCCATCTACTTTTTTGGCTGGTATGTCATGAGCATTATAGCCGTTTCAATGTTATTTGCTTTCTTGGCAGAATGGATTATGGCTTCCGTGCGAAAGGGGAAAATAAGCCATGCATGTTTTGTTACTGCCGGGATATATGCCCTTTCTCTCCCACCAACCACACCGTTGTGGATAGTCGCAGTTGGCGCTATTATCGCTATCTTATTTGCGAAAGAGATGTTTGGAGGATTCGGGAAAAATGTATTTAATCCAGCCATTGTTGGACGCGGCTTTGTTTTTGTATGCTTCCCTATCGAATTAACAGGCCAGTTTGTACCGGTATTTACAGGATTTCCAGGTGGATTTGGCCACTGGAGTGTAACAGCTTTAGAACAACCTGCGCAATATATTGCAGAAGCAGGGCTGAAAGTTGTTGATGCAATAACCTCAGCAACACCTATGTGGGCAAATCGAAATTATGGTTACGATAGTTCAATTCTTTCCCTGTTCCTTGGAAATATAGGAACCATCTTTGAATATGAAGGCCAAAAAATGGTTTTGGGTGCAGGTTCAATGGGCGAAGTTTCAGCGCTTGTAATAATGTTTTCGTGTGTTTATTTATTATGGACCAAAACCGCAAATTGGCGCTTGACCTTGTCAACATTGTTAGGGGCATTAATCTCTTCACTCATTTTCAGGTATGCCTTCGGTATCAAAACGGTTCCTGCGCCACCCTTCACCATGTTTTCCGGTGCACTCTTTTATGCAGCCGTCTTTATGGTCACTGACCCAATAAGCGCACCCAAAGCTACTTTGTCACAGTGGGTTTATGGCTTCTTTATTGGAACTATGATTGTTGTTTTTCGTTTCAAAAGTATTTTTTCCGGTGGCGCAGGATTTGCTATTCTGCTCGGCAATATACTAGCTCCCTCTCTCGATTTATGGATAACTCGTATGAAAAAACCCCAACTCCCCGAGAAAGGGACCATATCAGAGAAAGTAACTGAATCGCCATGAAAAAAACATCTCCCGCATATATTCTCGGCTTCATGATAATTATTTGTACGGTTTTTGGTACGGCCATTTCTTCTGTGCATTATGCGACACTAAATATGCTCATCAAAAACGAAAAGCTGCATAAGAACAGGAGCATATGCCGCGTATTTAATCTCTCTGTCACCGGAGCGTCCGCTGATGCTTTTCAAAAGGCAATTGATGACAACATAAGCCATGAGCAGGTAACTTATGAAGGGCGTACATGGGAAGTGTATAAACAAAAGGAAACCGGCAATATCGGGTTTGTTTTCAGCGGCACAGGATTCTGGGACCGTATTTCTGGAATTATTATACTTTCAGCAGACCTGTCGAAAATTGTGAATATTCAATTTCTTGATCAGAAGGAGACACCCGGGTTGGGGGCACGCATTGAAGAAGGTTGGTTTATTGATCAATTTAAAGGTATTTCCATTGCATGGGACCAACCGGCTGATAAACGTATTATTGTAGGTCCGGCGCCTATTCCCAGTGCAAAAAACCGGGTTGATGCTATTACAGGCGCTACACAGACATCCCTGGCGCTCATGAAGTTTTTAAACAGCGAACTTGAGGCATTCAGAGCAGTTATAAAAGAGCGGGGAGAAAAAAAGATGTCTGAGGTTCCGTCTCCTTCTTTGGAATGATGCGGATTTTGTCTTTTTCGAGGCTGGTTCAATCTTGCAGATTGAACCATATATTTGAACGGTACTCTAAAGCAAAACGTACAGGATAAAATATATGGCTTATACACCCAAACAGGTTTTTTTAAACGGTATCTGGCAGGACAATCCAATCTATCGGCAGGTATTAGGAATCTGTTCTACACTGGCCGTCACCAATCTGCTGGCAAATACACTATTTATGTGTTTTGGATTAATCTTTACCACCGCGCTTTCCAACCTCACCATTTCGCTACTGCGTGATTATACTCCGAAGCGTATACGCATGATTATCCAGGTACTTATTATCGCCTGCTACGTTATGATGGTTGACATCTTCATTAAGGCACTCGCCCCAGATATCCATCGCTTTATCGGTCCTTATGTCGGCCTGATCATTACCAATTGCATAATTATGGGAAGGGCAGAGGCCTTTGCCAGTCAGAACAAACCGCTGCTTTCACTGTTTGACGGCATTGCATCAGGGGTGGGATATTCCCTCGTACTTATCTTCATTGCATCAATACGTGAGCCCCTCGGGTTCGGCTCTATTTTGGGTATAACGTTGCCCGCACGCGATCTCTGGTGGCATTCATGGATCATCATGGTCATGCCTCCAGGCGCATTTTTTATGCTTGGCATGTTTACCTGGTTTGCCCGCAGGTGGCTGACCAAAGAAGTAAAACGATAAGGAGTATACCATGGATCAATTGCAGAATATGAATTTTTTTGTGTCACTGGTGCTCATTTTTACCTCCGCAGCCTTTACAGATAACATCCTGTTAGCGCGTTTTCTGGGAATGTGTTCGTGTTTGGCGATCTCCAGGAAGGTCGATACCAGTATCGGTCTCGGCAGTGCAGTGATTTTTGTGACTGCAAGCACGACAGCGCTCAATTTTTTGGTTTATAAATATATCCTTCTTCCTCTTGGTATAGAGTATTTGCGCCTGTTAACCTTTATCGTTATTATTGCAGCCTTTGTACAGCTCCTGGAAATGATCATTGAGCGTTTTTCTGAAAAGTTATACTATACCCTGGGTATTTTTCTGCCTCTCATTACAGTCAACTGTGCAATTCTGGGCATTGCACTTTTTATGTTGAACAAACCCTATACCTTCTGGCAGGCCTTTGCCTTTGGCGCTGGCGGCGGTTTTGGCTGGTTTCTCGCAATTACCCTGATCGGTGGTATCCGTGAGAAAACAAAAGAAAACGAGCTTCCCAAAGGTCTTGAGGGTCCTGCCATTACCCTTATTATTATTGGTATAATGGCGCTTGCGTTTGTGGGATTTTCGGGAATGATAAAAATATGATACCAGGTAGCATCCTTTTTTCTATCGGCATTTCAGTCGGGTTTCTTTTGATTACAGGACTGATTTTGGCACTTCTTCTCATCCTTGCCGAGAAGAAGATCCTTAATTACGGTACGTGCTGCATTGATGTTAACGAGGGTGAAAAGAAATTACAAGTCCCTGGCGGAGGTTCCTTACTGTCATCACTTGCGGAGAACGAAATTTTCATACCATCGGCCTGTGGGGGACGCGGCACCTGTGCCTATTGTAAGGTGCAGGTGACTGAAGGCGGGAGCATGATCAGTCCGGTTGAAGAACCCTATTTGGGCCCCGAAGAACGCAAAAACCAGGTACGCCTTTCCTGTCAGGTTAAGGTACGAAAAGACATCAAGATACGCGTACCGAAAGAATTATTATCGGTCAGGAAATACAAAGGAAAGCTTCTCCATAAACGGCCGCTGACTTATGACATCGTGGAATTACGCATTGAACTCCTTGAGCCGAAGACCATAGATTTTGTCGCCGGACATTACGTTCAGCTTGAATCTGAAGAATATGATGGAAATGACCGGGTTATGCGTGCTTATTCTATGTCTTCTCCCCCATCTGATAAAAATCACATCGAGCTTATGATCCGTAAAGTCCCTAATGGTATTTGCACTACCTGGGTATTTGAGCATCTCAAGGAAGGGCAGGAAGTCACTTTTAGCGGACCACACGGTAAATTTCACCTTTCGAATACCGACGCTGAGATTATCTTTATTGCTGGCGGAAGCGGCATGGCGCCGATCTGGGGCATATTAAGGGATATAAAGGAAAAGGGAAACACGCGTAAGGCTACTTACTTTTTCGGCGCCCTTACACAGAAGGACTTATTTTTTGTTGATGAACTAACCAAACTTCAGCAAGAAGTCCCCTGGTTTAAATTCATTCCAGCACTTTCCAACGAGCCAGCTAACTCAGATTGGAAAGGCGAGCGTGGTCTAATCACCGATGTTGTGGCGCGCCACATGCCTGATTGTTCTAAAAACGAAGGGTATCTCTGCGGTTCGCCGGGCATGATCGACGCATGTATTAAAGTCTTGACAAAGGCCGGTATGACTGAAGACCGTATTTTTTACGATAAATTTGCTTAAGATAAAGGGATTTTCATTTATGAAACTATCGCCGGAAGATCAGAGGTTGATTCATAATCTGAAGCCATCAAAATTCTCGAAAGAAGGTTTCTTGGGAACAGATAACCGCTCTTTTGAGGAAATTACTACCGAAGATTTACGCACGCTTGAAAAAACAGGTGTGCCAAAAAAATTGCTGGTACAGGCACTGAGAGATGCTTATCAAAAAGCGAGAAATACTTTTGGTGCAGAAGTTGAGATAAAAAAGAATGTGAAGGCCGTGTTTCATGAATCAATGGGACGTATTCCATCGCCATTCTGCAAAGATGGCCTTTTTGAAAAAGGCGAGGTGGTCGTTATCGATAGCGCTAACAATCTTTCGCTTGTCATTACCAGCCTGGGAATAAATCTTATCGAAAAGCATGATTTTTTTCAGGGCAAAGGATGCAGGTTTAGAATCGATCCTTTAGTTGCGATAAAAATCTTTAGGCTTTTGCCAGAAACATAGAATATTTAGATAAAATTGCCCTGCACATATGGATATAACCAATACAAGTCTCCTTTCTCCTTTTGAACAATTAAAGGGTTTGTAACAACATTACATGATGTCAGCACACCAAATATTTCGGTTCAATCGAGGACAATCGAACCGATGAAGTCCCTGTCAAAGGCAACCTAATTTAAGTTCATCAGTAAAATCGGGCAATTCCACCGACTTCAACGCAGCAAAAGCAAACGTGGCGGTAGCGGACGCCGCCATCACCACAGCCAAATCGCAGGTCATCCAGGCGGAAGCGTCCGTTGAAGCGTCGAAGGCGCGGATCGAACGACTCCGGGCTAACATCAACGATAGCGCTCTGAAGTCACCGCGTGACGGTTGCGTACAGTATCGCATCGCACAGCCCGGCGAGGTGCTTTACGCGGGCGGTAAAGCGCTGAACCTGGTTGATATCGCCGATGTCTATACGACCTTCTTCCTGTCTACGGCGCGGGAGGGAAAAATCTTCGGCTTCCTCGGTTCCAGCGGCTGCGGCAAGACGACAACGATGAAGATGCTGACCGGCCAGTGAGGGACATGCCTGGCTGTTCGGCGTCCATTACGCTCCCAAACAGGAGTTTGGGAGCGAGCAGTTGAAAGATATTTTTCAAAAAGCTGAATTGTTACGGGTAATCAATATATTATTCATGACAACAAGAGATTATCATTGATTACCATGCAAAAATTGGAATAAAATATTGAAGTCTATATTCCTATTTTAACGCCCTATCAAGAGTAGGTTTTAAAAAGTATTTAAACTCTATTGATCTCCTAAAACTTAGTAGATCCAAAATTATTGCCTATCATTTTATAATTTTAGAATCAGATAATTTCCTTCTATGTCCAGTATCCAATCCACCCTTATAGAAATGCTACATCATGTTTTTCCCCAACAAGCGAACCCCGCGGGCACTTTGTATGGGGGATGGATGATGAACTGGATCGTTACAGCCGGAAACCTGGCGGCTTTGCGGTTAACCAAGACACCCCTCCTCCTGGCCTCTATCGAGGATTTGTTTTTCCTCCAACCCGTTCGAATCGGCGATGTGGTTAGCGTCAAGGCCAAGGTCGAATATATTGGAAACACATCCCTGGAGGCGGAGGCTGTGGTATTTTGCAAGTCGTTAAACGATGAAGAAAAACTCTGTACCCGCGCACGGATGTCGTTCGTTTCCAGCGACGTCGAGGGCAGGCCACTACCCATAGAACAGCATATCGAGCCGGCTGGCGATGATGAAATGAGAATATATCAGTATGCACGGGAGATACGGGAGCGAAGGTTTGCACGGATAGCACAAAGAAGGCAAAGGTTGCTCGATACAAATCTGGAAGATGCCGGACAGCTAAGCCTTCGGGTTCATCGGCTGGTTTTCCCGGAAGATGCTATCTATGGCAACCTCATGTACGGAGGGAAACTCCTCCTCATACTCGACGAGATCATGGCCATCATGGCAATGAAGTTCGCCAGAGGAACTATTGTGACGGCTTCTCTGGATGCCCTGGATTTTTACCACCCCATTTATGTGGGCAACGTGCTAACCCTGGCAACCTCCCTGAATTACGTGGGCAGGTCTTCTATGGAAGTAGGTGTAAAGGTCCTGGCTGAAGACCCGATCAACAATATCGTTCACCATGCCTGCACGGCCTTTTCTACCTGCGTCAAGGTGGATGGAAATGGCAAGCCTAGTCCTCTTGCGCCATTTACGCCCGTAACTGATGTGGGGAAAAAACGCTGGGCAGAGGCTGAGCAAAGAAAACAAAACCGCATGCAACGATTGAAGGAAACACAATCGCGAGGGTTAAAAGAGTACTCACTATAATATCTGAAAGGAATTAAAAAGCCCACAAGGGTACGGGACACCGTATCCCTATCTGAAATTTATCACATATCACGCCTTTGTCTCTTCTTCCAGCTTAATATCGTAAACGTCGAGGATTGTACCTTTTGCCTTCTCCAAATTTCCTAAAGATATTTCATAATCAATAATTGCCCTTGCTGCTTCAAACTCTGCAAGGGCAAGATTTTCCTGTGCACGCAGGATTTCCAAACTTGTGGATCTGCCTACACTGTATTTTTTTTCCTCATTTTCTAATCTTTTTTCTGCCAATTCTCTGGCCTTTCTCGTGGCATTAACCCGTTCAATGTTCGTCAGTACCTGCCGGGCAGACGCCCTTACCTCTACAACGATATCAAGCTCCTTCTTTTTGACGTTTAACACAGCCTGGCGTTCATTGAGCTTAGATTTATTGTACTCGCTTCTTGCCGGCCGATTCCCGATAGGAATTGATAAAGTAAGCCCAAGAAATTCTCCCTGATATGCCTCTGAAAAAGCAGTGTCGTTGGCGTCTGATGCTTCGTTCCCGAGACCTGTGTAACGTATACCACCAGCAAAATCCAATTGTGGGTACAATTCATTTTTTCTTCTCCTGGTTTGTATGCCCGCATTTTCAGTCGCCAGATAAAGCTCTGTTAATTCGGGACGCTTTTCCATGGCGATCTTGATCGTATCCTTTACTTCGACTTTTTTTGGTTCAAAGTAGGGTTTATCGGTAGGAACGACGGTTGCATCAGAAATAATTTCACTGTCGGCAAAATTCAGGATCTTTTTCAATTCGTCTTCTCTGTCCCTGATAGTATTTTCAGCTGAAATTATCGCTTCTACCCTCGATGCTACACCAGATTCTGCATCAATAATTTCAACAGGCGCAAGAGTTCCAACTTCTACCTGTACCTTGTTCTTCCTCAACAAATCCTCTGCACGTTCCAGGGATTTTTTTGCTACCTTTAAATTCTCCATTGCTCGCACATAATTCCAATATGCCTCTTGAACAGCATTGGATACCTCCAGTGCCCTGCTTTTAAATTGAGCCAGAGAAATCTTTTTATTGTTTCTGGCAATATAGATGGGGCTCCTGTTATAAAACCATCCAGCGCCCTTCAGCAAAGGTTGCGTAATCCTTGCCTCAATAAAATTTGTATACGATGGATTTATTAATTGAAAGGGACTGGGATCTAAAAAACTCCTGAATACACTGTATCCCAAAGATACGGTTGCCCCGGTAGGAATGAGTGACTGCAACACGGCATCGGCAGTACGCCCATCCATAACAAACGGGCTAATAACCGTTGTCGTAGAACTCCCAATCTGTAACAGATTGGCGCTGGGTGTTTCACTATCTTGGATATTGCCTTCTATTTTAAAGATAGGGTCAAACCTGGATTTTTCTTTCGTAATATCATAATCATTTAACTTTAAATTCAACTTTGATAGCTCGATATCAAAATTGTTGCGCAAGGCGTAAACAATACTATCCTTCAGACTCAGACTGATAAACTTCAGATTCGAGTCCATTTCTATATTTGCCAGCGAAGTTGTGGAAGGCGCTTGCACCGTGGATGTATTCTCGTTGCCGAAAGAACCATTCACACACCATAAAACAAGAGATAGTGCAATAGACCACGCTAAAAATTTTTTATATCTCGTTGTCATCCCGGCCTACTTCTTTGTGCTGTCAAAGCTTAACAAGAGTTTTAATAAATGAATGCAGGTTAATGATTTTAGGTCTTCCTGATAATTTTTTGTGATTAAGTGCATTAGAGATATGTTCCCTGATTAGCATATCTCGCATCCGGATTAATAACCTTTGATTAACGCCAGGGCCTCTGCACGGGTAGCGGGATTGTTGCGGAAGATACCCCGCACAACAGAGGTTTTAACCCTGGTGCCAGGCTTTTTAATGCCCCTCATTGTCATACAGAGATGTTCGGCCTCAATGATGGCAAGCACCCCTTTGGGACGCAATGCCTTCATGATTGATTCTGCAATATCCGTGGTAAGCCTTTCCTGGACTTGCAAACGCTTTGCCTCTATTTCAACAACCCTTGCCAGCTTGCTAATACCAGTCACCCGGTTTCCTTGAGGAATATAGGCCACGTGTGCAACTCCACTAAAAGGGAGGAGGTGATGCTCACATATTGAGTAAAAGGGAATATCTTTCAAGAGTACGATTTCATCGTATTTTTCCGATTTTAATACTTTGATCTCCGCATGTGAATCCTGCCCTATCCCTGCAAATATCTCTTCACACATATCGGCAACCCTTTCCGGGGTTTCTAAAAGCCCCTCACGATTCGGGTCGTCACCGATACCTTCTATAAACAAGCGGATGGATTCTACAATCTTTTTTTTATCTACCAAAACAAAAACTCCTTTATCACACGTTTCTTCAATATTCCGAACAATCTTTGAGTGATCAGAAAATATGCTAAACATTTTAAAAACCAAAGTCAATGGCAAATAAATATAAGGCCATAATCCCTGTAAATCAAAGAATATGCTGCAGTTACCCAGAGCGGCGTAACCACAATCAAATGAGAAGTTGTGAGTTAAAGTTGTAAGTTTAAAGTTCAAGATTCGAAGCAACAACTTACAACCCTCAACTTATAACTCAAAACACGCATCGCAACACACAACCATTTCCAAAAAATTTACAAAAAAAGATGTTTTACAGAGGAATACTATACAGGCCGATCGAGAAAAATTACAACCTTGATTTGTCAGACACATTAAAGTTATATTTATAATACCGTTGTTTTATATGTTTTTATACATATGAATCACGTGTAACGAAATCTTATTATTCATTGCCTGAAGAAGGGGGTTAGATTTATTGTGCTGAAGAACTTGCTGTGCGGTACGCTCCTTGGAATTGTTGTATTGTCTAACTGTGGATGCGTGGCAGCCCTGCTTGTCGGTGGTGGCGCAGGCGCCGGAACAGTTGCCTATTTAAGAGGCGAACTAAAATCAACGGAAGAGGCTTCAATTTACCGGGTCTTACAGGCAGCACAGCAAGCCATGAAAGATCTGAAATTTACCGTAACGAGTGAAGAAAAAGGCATTTCTTCCGCAAAGCTGACCTCGTATGGAACAGACGATACGAAGGTTGAGGTTAACCTCGAATACGTATCGGAGAAATTGACCAACGTGAGAATCCGTGTCGGAGTTTTCGGGAACGAATCGCTTTCCCTTCTGATTTTAGAAAGAACAAAGAAGCATCTCTGACTTTTTGTAAATCACGAAAAGCCGCCGCCCAACAGGCGCTCATTCTTCTTCGATCGCCAACTTTTTCCTTAATTCATCAAGCTTGTTGAGGGCATCGAGGGGTGACATCCTGGATATATCCAGTTTCTTGATCTCTTCGATTATCATATCTTGTTTTGATACAAAAAGTTTTAACTGTGTAGGCTGTTTTTTATCTTGCGTTGCCTTCAACGGCGCAAATTTTGGTTTGCCGTTTACATCCAGCGTCGCCGCCTCGAGGTTATTGAGGATGACCCGGGCCCGCTGGATAATCTCCCTGGGTATTCCTGCAAGACGCGCAACATGTATCCCGTAACTCTTATCCGTTCCGCCTTCCACAATTTTGCGCAGAAAAATAATCTCGTCTCCCCACTCCCTGACAGCGATATTAAAATTCTTGATCCCCGGAAAGAGCAATGCCAGCTCAGTAAGTTCATGATAGTGAGTGGCGAAGAGCGTGCGTGCATGGATGTGCTGGTAGATATATTCCGTAATCGCCCATGCAATACTGACGCCGTCAAAGGTACTCGTACCCCGTCCCACCTCATCTAATATAATCAGACTGCGTTCAGTAGCGTTGTTAAGGATGTTCGCAGTCTCATTCATTTCCACCATAAAGGTACTTTGTCCTCTTGAAAGTTCGTCCGATGCGCCTACCCGTGTAAAGATCCTGTCTACCGTTCCAATGACCGCTTCTTTTGCAGGGATAAAACTCCCCATCTGCGCCATAAGAACCAGGAGCGCAACCTGACGAATATACGTACTTTTCCCGGCCATATTTGGTCCCGTAATTACCATGACTTTGTCTTGGGCTCCATCCAGATGTATATCATTGGGAACAAAACCCTCCCCCCGAAGTCTCTGGTCGAGAACGGGGTGACGCCCATCAAGTATCTTTAATTCCAAATCGTCGGTAATCTCCGGCATACTATACCGGTTTTCTGCAGCAAGATTTGCAAGGGTTGACAACACGTCGACCAACGCAATTGCTTCGGATGTCTTCTGAAGTCGCGCGGTATAGCCACTGATCTGTTCACGCATCTGGATAAAGAGATCATACTCCATCTCCCTCGCACGTTCATCGGCCGTCAGCACCTTTGTCTCGTAATCCTTGAGTTCCGGAGTAATAAAACGTTCTGCATTCTTAAGGGTCTGCTTTCGAATATAGGCCTGGGGAACATTATCTTTGTGGACATTAGTAATCTCAATGTAATATCCAAACACCTTGTTGTAACCTACTTTCAGGGAATTAATTCCCGTTCGTGCGATCTCCTCTGCCTGGAAATTAGCAATCCAGCTCTTTCCGTTTTTACTGATATATCTCAATTCATCGAGAGACGCATCATACCCTTCCCTGATAAGCCCGCCATCTTTAATCGCAGGAGGAGGATCAGGCACAAGAGCTGTACCGATCAAGATCCGCACTTCCTCAAGAACGTCTAATTGCTGTTCTAGGCACACGAAAATATCCGTGATACAAAATGTCAATTTTTCTTTCAGCGCAGGAAGTTTCGAGAGAGATTGTTTTAAACTAATAAGGTCACGGGCGTTGGCACGAGCGCAACTTACCTTTGTTGAAATCCGTTCGATATCGTAGATATTGCCTAAAATATCCCGGAACTCTCGCCGCAATGCAGAATTTTCAAACAACTCCTTTACGCCAAGCTGCCGATATTTGATATCGGCAGATACCCGCAACGGACTAATAACCCATTCCCTGAGCAATCGGGCGCCCATGGGTGTCTTTGTCTGATCTATCACACCCAGCAGTGAGCCCTCACGGTCATGAGTCCTTATGGTTTGCGTAAGCTCCAGACTTTGCTGCGTGGCCCTATCCATGAGCACCCTGTTGTCTATCTGATATTTTTGAATTTTAATAATATGTTTAAGCGATGTCTTTTGCGTCTCTTTTAAATAGTGAACCACAGCGCCAGCGGCTCCCAACGCGGGACCCATATCTTCACAACCAAACCCCTCCAGGGATGCTGTTCCAAAGTGTTCTATCAGGCTTTGATAAGCTGTGTCTTCGGAAAACTCCCAATCAGGCCTGGAAGTAATCATCACATCACATTCCGCCCGAATTTTCTCCATAAAAGAGACATTATTCCTAACGGTCTCTTCGGGCAATAACAGCTCTGACGGATCCAGCCTTGCAAATTCGTCAAAGAGTCTCTCTTTTGGAACATCTTCTGCCTCAAACCGACCGGTAGACAAATCGACCCACGACAATCCCAACAGGTTCTTTGTTTCCCGCACTGCCATTAAATAGTTATTGCTTTTATCCTCAAGGAGGGCATCCTCGGTAACGGTTCCCGGTGTTATAATCCTGGTGACACCACGATCGACAATTCCTTTTGCCTCATCGGGATCTTGCAGTTGATCGCAAATAGCCACCTTATGTCCGGCCATGATTAATCTCCGGATATACGATTCCGCTGCATGGTGCGGCACACCTGCCATAGGTATCGCGCTCTCGCCTTTGGAACGAGCGGTAAGAGTAATTCCCAGCACCCTTGAAGCAAGCTTTGCGTCCTCAAAAAACAATTCGTAAAAATCACCCATACGAAAAAAAAGCAGCGCATCTTTATGCTGCCTTTTTATCTCATTGTATTGGCGCATCATCGGTGTTTCTGTAATCATAGGAAAAGCAACCTCAGATTTTGCAACTTGCACTTTAATACTTTCATGTGATCTTAAGCCCGGATATCCTGAAATCAGGGTCATCCTGAAAAAAATACAGATGCGAAGCACATAAGCAGTCCGACGAACCAAATCCTTTTACCGGTACCACAGCATCCTTCATGTTTCCAATTTCATGGCTCAGCACGCACTCCCTGTCCTTTTCACCGCCATACGCACGGACAGAAACTACCTGCCCATACTGTAACAAATAATCGATATGCCAGCGAACCTTCTTTTTTCGCCGCACGTGTCTTTGAATCCTATGTTCCAGGCTGCTTTGTGCACTCCCAACATAGACATAAAAACCCGGTGGAAAATAAAAGGTACCCAGGCATCCGACCTTTATATGATACCCTTGAGGTAGTTTAATACAGAGGCAATATATACCTGTCTTTACCGTGAGATTTATCTTCATTCTCAATTACTCAGTACCTGAAGATTCTGAAGGTTTCTCACTACAACCGAACACAACAACCATCAGTCATCAATTTGCAATCTGATAACGGCGGATAATTACATGCTTAAAAACAGTATAAAAGATTCTTTTATAAATGGAAAGTCCATATTTTTAATACCTGCTTTTCTCTGCTTCAAAGTACAGGTATTTTGGTTGCGACTATGTTGCACTGTGTTATAATAACCTCGAAATCTAATCTACCACCTATTGTAAGCGACAAAACCAGATTCAAATTGATATTCGGAAGGTCGGAAGGAAAGGAGGGTAATAAAAACGAGGAGGAACAACGAAGCACAGGAAGACTGGGTGGTGGGATAGCAGGGAAACGTCGTTCCGGATTTTAAAAAGTCTTTTCCCGAAAAACACGTTTTCAAATTTAAGGTTCTTTCGTAAAAAAGTTGAAGTCTGGTAAACTAAGCCATAAAAGTAGAGTAATAATAGGGAAGTAAAGAGTTGCATCGAATTTCGACCGTATGTAATATGGTTTTGTTAGAGAACAGGATCATATTACAAGGG